>JAGRJZ010000250.1 GCA_020442505.1 Alphaproteobacteria bacterium
GGGATTTCTCCTTTCCGGCCGTCGCCGCAAGGGGGGAATTCGCGCAATCGAAAAACAGGGCCGGGCTGACGTCCAGTATGCGGGCGATTTTATCGAGTTTGGAGACGCTGATCCGGTTCGCGGCGCGTTCGTACTTTTGCAGTTGTTGAAACGTCACGCCCAGCGCGTCCGCCAGTTTTTCCTGCGACAACCCCTGTTTCTTCCGCAGCGCCCGCAAGACCTGCCCGGCGTAAACATCGGCGGGGTCCGGCGTTTTTTGGGGTCTTGCGGAAGATACCGTCATTCAGTCTCCTTCACGCCTTGATAAATTCCAGATCGCTCATCGCGTGCAAAAAGAGCCTGCGGACGTCTTCGTCCTCCGGCAGGCCTTTGGCGTTCAGGGCGGCGGCGAATTCCCCGGCGATATTCTGTTTCAACTCGTTCAGAAATTGATGGAACGGCTCCGGCAAAAGCACGCGGTCGCGGTCCAGTTCGCCCAGCGCATAAATCACGACGAATTGCGTATAGATAAAATCCTGAGCGTCCTTCCGTTTGAACAGCAGGCAGCACTCGCGGGCGATTTTAATCAACTGCCTGCCCAGTTCGTCGGTCGCGTTGTCCTCGTTCATCGTTTTTCAGCCTTCTTATAGAGCCTCATTGCCAGCAGTATATATTTTTCTCTTGTTGTATTAAACTATCAATTACAGATAAATTCTATTTAGATTATAAAATCCCGCGTTTCGCTATCATTTCCCTCTCTCGAAAACGAAGGGGGACGACATGGCGAGAAAAAGGATTATTCCCAACACCTGCGGCAAGCGGATCAAGATGGCGCGCGTGGGCCGGGACATGAAGCAGGTCGATCTGGCCGCGGCGGTGTCTGTGGACTCGCATATCGAGATGGACCAGAACGTGATCTCCGCCATCGAACGCGGTGTGCGGCACGTCAAGGACATAGAGCTTCTGGCCTTTTGCGATGCGCTGGGCGTCAAGCCGCTGTGGCTGATGTTCGGGGACGACGTGCCCGAAAAATACCGGTGATCTGCGCGGTGTTTTACGGTCATGGGGCGGGCCTTCCATTTACGCCGTTTTCCGCGCGCCCTG
>JAGRJZ010000251.1 GCA_020442505.1 Alphaproteobacteria bacterium
TTTTTCGGTTTCCGAAAGGGCTTCGGAGGGCGCAGAGGGGGATAAATGATCAAACAGGTTCATATTGTTTTTTTTAACCACTAAGGTCACTAAGGTCACTAAATTTTGTGAAAATTTTTGAAGCTTAGTGTTCTTAGTGGTTAGATGTTTACTTATTCTTTCCGATCCGGGGCTCTTCGCCCTTTAACAGGCGTTTGATGTTGTCTTTGTGCCGGATAAAGCCCAGAAGAGTTATCAGGACGCACACCGCCGCAGGGCCCGGCCCGTATACAAAAAACGTCACAAGCGGCGCGGTTGTCAAGGCTACAAGCGCCGACAGGGATGAAATCCGCGACAGGATGGCCGTTGCCAGCCATGCGCCACACGCGGCTAGTCCCGCTCCCGGCACGGCGGCAAGCAACACGCCCAATGTGGTTGCCACGCCTTTCCCGCCCTTGAATTTCAGCCAGAGCGGGAAATTATGTCCGAGGATGGCCGTGAAACCAATAGCCAAGCCGAAGAAGCTGCGGAATTGCGGTGTCGAGCCGCAACATAAATAGGGCGCGATTTGAAATACGAGCACAGTAGCCATCGCGCCTTTGCCGCCGTCGAGGAGCAAGGTCAACGCGGCCAGCTTTTTATTCCCCGTCCGCAGAACATTCGTCGCGCCGATATTCCCGGACCCGATGGCGCGGATGTCGCCGTATCCAGCCACCTTGGCCAACAACAGGCCAAAGGGAATGGATCCGATGAGATAGGCGAGGAGGAAGAGAGAAATCATGATACAATTTCCCCGTCGCGGTACTTCACTTTTCCGTCCACGATCGTGCAAACGGCTTTTCCGGTCAGGGTTTTGCCGTCGAAAATACAGTTGTTACCTTTGGAAAATCCGGCCTTTGCATCGACGGTCCATTCTTTGGCCGTGTCGAAAATCGCGATATCCGCGTCGGCGCCTTCGGACAATGTGCCCTTGTCCACGCGGATCACCCGCGCCGGGCCGATCGTCATTTTCTCGATGCCTTTGGACAGCGGAATATGCCCGGCCTTCACGAGATAGGTGTTCATGACCGCGAAGCTGGTCTCCACCCCCGTGGAGCCGAAAGCCGCGTCCGCGAACGGTGCCAGCTTGTCCGGCTCGATATGCGGGGCGTGGTCGGTCGTGAAGGCGTCGAACAAATCGTCCTTGATCCCGGCGATAATCGCGTTCACGTGGTCGCGCGACCGCAAGGGCGGGTACATCTTCGCATTGGTGTTGTAACCAAAACATTCCTCGTCCGTCAGGGCGAAATGCTGGACGGAAACCTCCGCCGTCAGGTTTTTGTAGCCGTCCGCTTTCGCGGCGCGGATGGCTTTGACGGCCCCGGCGGTCGAATTATGCAGCAAATGCAGCCGCGCGTTACAGCGCCGGCCCA
Source organism: Alphaproteobacteria bacterium (assembly GCA_020442505.1). Lineage (GTDB taxonomy): Bacteria > Pseudomonadota > Alphaproteobacteria > Micavibrionales > Micavibrionaceae > JACKJA01. The sequence continues at coordinate 1,392 of JAGRJZ010000251.1, forward strand.
GCATGATATTTTTCACGACGGCCAGATCCTCGCTCTCCGCCGGGACACCCGGCAGGCCGAGCTGGGTCGAGACCCAGCCCTCGTGCATCACCCCGTCCTCGGTCAGATCGTCGGTTTCGCAGTGGCTCATGAGCAGCATGTCGCAGGTCTTGGCGTATTCCAGGGCGCGCATCAAAACGCCTTCGTTCTGGATGTCTACCCCGTCATCGGTGATCGCGATCGCGCCGGAGTTTTTCATCTCGTTGATCTCGGCCAGCAGTTTTCCGTTTTGCCCCTTCGTCGTCGCGCCGGCGGGATAGATGTTGATCAGGTCCAGCTCGGTTGCGCGTTTGATGATAAATTCAATGACTGTCTTGTTATCCGCGACAGGCGACAGATTCGGCATGGTCACGACGGATGTTATCCCCCCCGCCAGCGCCGCCCGGGAACCGGTTTCCAGCGTCTCGCGGTCTTCCCGACCCGGTTCGCGAAAATGCACCTGCAGGTCGATCAGACCGGGCGTAACGGTCAAACCGTGTGCGTCGATGGTTTCATCCGCCTTGTCCTTCAGGTCCTTGGCGACCTTGGCGATGATGCCGTTATTCACCAGCACGTCGCACGCCTCGTCGATCCCGTTCGCAGGGTCGATCACATGGCCGTTTTTGATAAGGAGAGTTGTCATCTGGTTTTCTGCCTGTCGAAGAGTTGTAGGGATATAAGGCTTGCCAGAACGAGAACAATACCCGCATACTGCGGTATGGCCAAGACATCACCAATTAAAACGATGCCAAAAAGCGTAGTGAATATGGGTTCCAGCTTCATAATCATACTGAATTTGTATGAGCCAAGGTAGGAAATCCCATAAAACATCCCGAAACTGCCTAACGTCAACGAAAGAGCCGCTGTTGCGGTCATGAGCCCCCCAAAAGATGATTGCGGAATTTCAGGAAGCTCCCAAAACAAAAGCAACAGCAAAAGAAAGCTGGCAACGGCAAAGGTTTCTGTTCCTGTTACCAGCGGATGACGGGCCTTTTTACTTTGTTGGCCAAAAATATATGTTCTGGCGAAAGTTGCTACGGCAGCCATAAAAGCCAGAGCAATGCCGATGAGGGGATACGAAAAACCGTATGAACCGATATTAAGAACCATGCCCAGTCCTAAAAGGGCGGTCAATGTGGATGTTATATTGGCAATGTTCAATTTCATTTCTTTGCGCCATGCCGAAAAGAAAAGAAGCATGAGGCTGTAACTGAACATGATGATGATAACCACGGCACCGGGCATAAAAAAGGCGCCGCCGAGGATTCCTATAATGCTTAATGCCTGAAAAATCCCTGCATAGAGACTCGTTTTGTATTCGTGAAAATCCTGAAAGATCTTTTTTTTCTTCATAAAGGCCAGCGCGTAAAGACCCGCAAATCGGCAGAATGTTGTAACGAGGATAACAAATGTTATGTTGGCACCGTCTTGATAAGCGCCGCGGGAAGCGGGGGGATAAAGTCCAAAAATAACGGCAGAGATCACACAAATAAGAATCCCTATAAATTCACGGCGATCTTTGAAGACAATCATAACCGCCGCATCTCCTTCACTTTTCCATCCATCCGGTTGCCCAGAAGCCACAGCACGGCCTTCCGCACGGCCATGCCGTTTTCGACCTGTTGCAGGATGCGGGATTGTTCGTCGACGGAAACGAGGGCCGAGTGCACGTCCACGTCCCGCCGGACCGGGCCGGGGTGCATCAGGATCGCGTCTTTGGCGGCCAGATCCATGCGTTTGCGGTTGATCCCGTACATTTTCGAATATTCGCGCAAGGTGGGGATGAAGCCGTTCGCGCCGCGCTCCTCCTGCACCCGCAGGGCGTAGACGATATCCGCGCCGGTCAGGGCCTCTTCCACGTTGTAATAGGTCTTGACGCCGAAATTCTCGACCTGCGCGGGCAGGAAGGTTTCCGGCGCGGCGACGCGCACGGTTGCATCCAGTTTTTTCAAAATCCGGACCA
>JAGRJZ010000252.1 GCA_020442505.1 Alphaproteobacteria bacterium
AGGCCGCGCCGACCGTGTTGTAAAGGCGGTTACGAATGGAGACATCCTCCATCGAAGTTGAGAGAGCCCACAGCTCGATCGGCCCGAGGGTATTAATCAGGAATTGTTCGTAGCGGCCTTCATTCGTTCCCAAAACAAACAAAAGCGGCGCCCCGGTGGCCTTTGGCCCGGTTAGCTTAAACCGGATAACGTTGCGCGCCGTTTCTGAAAGCCCGAAACGTTGCACGATGTTGTCGATCGATGATTCCGATACGGCAGAGCCCATAATCCATATGCCGGTGGCCAGATCGATCATATCCTGGTTGAAATCGTCGAGAAGCTGGGAGGCGAGGAGAATCTGAACACCCCGTTTCCGGCCTTCCCGCACGTCGCGGATCACCTGGCCCTTCACGGCGAAGGACCGGCTGGTCCGGTGGAACTCGTCGTAACAAAGGCGTTTGGGGGTCTCCATAATGTCCTGCAGACGCGCTTCGTGGTAATCCCGAAATTTCTCGGGAATAAACTGCAATACATCCGGCCCGATCCACCAGCTTCGCACCAGCGCGTGGCGGGCCAGCATGTACATGATCGACGTCTGACGGTCCGCCACTTCGTCCCCTTGCGGCGCCACGTCCATCAAGTCCAGCGAGCAAACCCGGGCGTCGCTGATATCGAATTGCGTGATGGAGGATAAAATAGGCAATTCCCGGATAGCCGAGGTAATCATGCGCTCAAAGGCGTTGATCACGCTTTCGAAGCTCATTCCGATTGACGTCTCCTCCAACAGCGTCCGGATTTGTGGACGACGGGAGGCTGTGATCGTATCGCTCAAAGTCGGGACGGCGTGGCGCTGGGCCAGCATCGCGGTGTGGTATTCCCCGACCTCGTACATTTTGTCAACCACGTCCCACCAATACGGGTCCGACGGCAGATGCATATTGTGTTTGCGAATAACGTCGTCGATCTCGGGATCCAGACGAGCAAGATAAGGACGCGGCTCGGCATTCGCGCTTTTATCGTCCCGCCAGCGAAACACTTCGTCAACGACCAGACCGGCCATTTGCTGGATCCCGTCATAGGGTTTTTCATGTCCCGGCGGCGTGCAAAGGAGCGTCAAAAGCTCGACCAGATAACTGCGCTCGTCCATCAGCGGATAACGGCAGCCAAGTTGGGTGTCGAACGGGTTGATCGCGTATTGATGGGCCATCTGCAAACGGTAATAGGCGGCCTCATGCTGACGATTGACGGGCAAGGCTTCCTTGATCAGGGAGATCATCCCCGAAGAAGACGGGCCGATGTCGATCACCGCGACATATGGCAGATTGCTGAGCCCCGCTGTCAGGCAGGTTCCCAGGTTTTGAGCGTTCATCAGAACCGATTTCCCGGACCCTGGCTGCGCGAACACCAGATCGAACCAGGTCGTCGTAAGGTTTGTGCCCGTCTGATAGGGCCAGACTTTTCCGTCCGACGTGCGAAAGAGGATCGAGCCACCGTCGCGGAAAGGGCTGGAAGCCCGCTGCCATGGCAATAATTTCATCACTTCGTACATCGGCGCGACGCCCGCAGGCGCGGTGCCGGCGCAGTGGATTCCCATGGCCGATGACATAACGCAGTCGAGCGGGTCGCCTGAAATCTCGCTGACCTGCGCATAGCCCCAACTTTCGACGGACTGGATCAGGCGCGACAGGCGAGTCTCCACAAGCTCCCTATCGCCCTGCGGCGCCCAGGTCGCAAAGGAAACGCGCAATTTCACGACCGGCTCGCGCCGCGCCATGCGCTGCAATCCTTCCAGCGAGAATTTGATCTGTTTGTTCAGGCCGTTGGTCACGCCCATAATGGTGGCGGCGAAAGAACGAAAAGCTGTGCTCGCCGCGCCGCCGCCTTCGATCAAAAAGGAAATCCGGTAAGGCGTTCCGGCCTCGAATAAACGGTCCAGAAGCTGGGTGAAGGGCATCGGCTCCATCGGCCCGAGCGTCATGTCGGCCCCCGACCACAAAAGCGTCCCGATTTGAACCGTCCGTTCGTCGAGGACTCGGGCATCGGCCGCGGTCAGTTGTTGTTTGAGGACCGGCCACATGATATCCGACATGTCCGCCTGGTTCGTCGGAGCGCGGGGGGGGATCGGGTCGCCGGGCAGGCAGGGACGCCAGTTTTCATTCGCCCGATCGGGAAACAAATTGTTACGGACCGCATTCAGCGCCGTATGGACGTCCATCACCTGTCCCTTGATCCCGTGCTCCTCAAGACCGCCTGTGACGGCCGAAATGTAGCTTTTATGCCGCGTGCGGAGAGGATCGAGCGCCGCCAGAGGATTTTGCGCAAAACCGGCGCTGAGCCATTTCTTCTGCTTGGACTCTTTCGCCGTTCTTTGCAGCTCCGTTTTCGTCAGAATAGAGGGGCGAGTCCATAAAACGAAGTAACATTCCTCGTACGATAAAAACTTCGTCAGGTGATTAACCCGCTCGTCCAGAACGTCCGCCATGTCCAGCCCCATGTTCCGGGCCGCCAGTTTGCTGGGGCGCACAAGCTGTTTCAGATGTGCCTTGATTCGGCTGGGATCCCGGACAAAATAGACCTGAATCGCGTGACCGGGGCGGTCGAACCGGGCGCCCAGCTTGATCGTCGCCCCTTCGATCAGGCGCCTGTATTCTTCCTCGCCGATGATCTGGCGGCTCCCGTCGACTTTGATATAGCTCACCAGCGATCCGTCCTCGGCGACGATCGTCACGTCGTCGTCCGATGTTTCCAGACGAATAAAACTGTCGACAGACTGCTTGAGGGCAATCTGAAACGGCATCAAGATTTTGAAGAAAAGATTCATCCTGTTATTCTTAAATTCGCGCCGCAACGCCGCCTGTGATCGGCAAAGATTAT
>JAGRJZ010000253.1 GCA_020442505.1 Alphaproteobacteria bacterium
TGCAGTTCGATGTGCTGGCCGACCGCATTCGCACGGAATACAAAATCCCGGTAAAATTCGAACAGGCGGCGCTTTACACGGCGCGTTGGCTGGCCGCCGACGATCATAAAGTGCTTAAGGCCTTTATTGATGCCAACCGCAGCGCCATCGCCTATGACCATGATGGCGATCCAGTTTTCCTCGCCCGTAATGCCTGGCATCTGCAGGACGCCGAAGACAAGCAAAAAGCTATTCGCTTTACGGCGACGAAATAAAAAAAGGCGGGAGATCATCCCGCCTTTGCTATTCGATAGTTGTGTATTCTTATTTCTTGGCCAGAAGATCGCGGATCTCGGTCAGGAGAAGAACATCGGCCGGCGGAGCTGGCGGCTCTTTCGGTGCTTCTTCTTCGGCTTTTTTCAGGCGGTTCACGTTTTTAACCAGGATAAAAATCACGAACGAGACGATCAGAAAGTTGATCACGGCGTTGATGAACAGACCGTAATTGACCGTTGCGGCGCCGGCCTCTTGCGCGGCGGCGAGGCTGTCATAGTCGCCTCCCGAAAGGTTCAGATACAGCGCGGAAAAATCGATTCCACCGGTGAAAACCCCGATGACCGGCATCATGACGTCGTCCACCATGGATTTGACGATCGTCGTAAACGCCGCGCCCATGATGATCCCCACAGCCATGTCGATCACATTGCCACGGGCAATGAATTCTTTGAATTCCTTGATCATTTATTGTCTCCTTTTTTATTTTGAGAAGGCGACCATAGATCAAACACGACCCTGTTTCAATAAGAAACTGGGGGAGGATAAAACGAGCAAGGTTGTTGGGATTATCGGCGATGTGCCGGTATTCTTGGAGGATCGCGGTGAATCCAGGGGGATTTTTCTTGGGGAGTAGGTTGAGGGGGGGCTTCATGAAAATAGGGCCTAATCCTCTTCTTCTCAGGATCTACATTATTAGGAGGGGGCCATTTTTTCTTCTCTTTTTTGTTGTTGGACATTTTCTTTTCTCAATCGTTTCTTGTCATTGCGGTATATCGTTAATCAATATGAAAAACAAATGCAAGTCTTTTCTTATAAAAAGAAGGAAACTGACGACATTTCAAGAGAAATGAATGCGTCTCTACGGGGCGCGGCGATGGGAAGGGCGTACTGATCGTGCCGGAACGGGGGAGAGCGACGGCGCTTGCATGCCGAGCACGGGAAGAAACATCGCTGCGCTGTCCAGAAAGTTCTGAAACCCGGCGGATTCGGTCATCTGCGCGATGTTCTCGCGGATCAGGCGGCTGACCTCTCCGAACGCATCGGCGGCTCTGTTGAAAAGTGAAACCAACGGTTTTGTCATCTTCGTCCCTTTCCGTTTTTTCGAATGTCACGATGTCTTTGCTTACGACCATCATGACCGGAAAAGCTTAAAAAAGGGCTAAAGGGTCAAGGTTTTGGATAATAGTCCCGACCCACGGATAAGTCGATGATTGTTCCCCTGGGGGACGACGTAACCGCGCCGCATTCGCCAAAAATAATTTGCAAGGGTCCTGTCATGTTCGTTTCCTCTATCCTTCGTTGCCAGTGAATAAGACAAGTCGTAACGGGAAATGGTTACCGAAAGGTTAAGAATTCTTCAGCAAACGATTCGATTCGGCTTCCAGGCATTCTTCCAGCCTTTTCATGACGTCCGCCGGAGGATTGCCGGGGGGGATCGGGGGCAGGAATTCAAAGACCACCCTTCCGGGTTTTTTGATCCAGCCGCGCCGGGGCCAGAACGCGCCCGTATTAAGCGCCAGGGGGACGATGGGCAGATCCGCGGCTTTTTGCGCGCGGGCGACGCCGCTGCGATAGGGTTTGTCTTGCGGGGTTTCCTCAAGCCGGACGCGGGTGCCTTGCGGAAAAATTACCAGCGGACGGCCTTGCTCCCGGACGCGCTGGGCGCCGGAGATTATCTGTCCGACGGCTTTTTTCGGATTTTGGCGGTCGATCGCGATCGGATCTATTTTTGCTAAAAAGCGACCCCAGAGGGGAATGCGCAAAAGCTCTTGCTTGAGGACGACGGCCGGATCGTCGAACAGAAGGTGCAATTTGAACGTCTCATAGGGGGCGTAATGCTTTGCCGCGACGATGAAGGCGCCGGTCGACGGAATGTTTTCCCGTCCGCGTACCTCGTAGTCAAGGCCGAGAATGATCTTTTCCAACAGATAGACCGTCCGCACGAACAACCGTACAATCACAAGCGCCTGGCGCCGGGGCAGAAAAAGCCCCGGCAGGCACAAAACACACATGACAGCCGTCAGGCCGTAGAAAAGGATGTTGAACAGGCTGGCGCGCAGAAGAAGGATCATGAGGTGCTCCCGACCCTAATCCGTAACCAGGTCAGGATCGTCTTGGCGTATTCGCTGAGGACAAGGCGGTGATATTCCTCCCGGTTGCGTTCGGGCTGGCTTGTTTCGACCGGGTGGGGGAGGAGTTGCACATGCGGCAGCGCCGACCGGAATTCCAAAAGCGCCCGGGGCATGTGATAGGCGGCGGTTACGATCCGCAGGGCGCTTACCGGGTGATTTTCCACCCAGGCGGCCGTCTCGCGCGCGTTTTGGCGGGTGTTGCGCGCTTCGTGCCCCAGCGTCACGCAACAGGAAAGTCCATCGCCGTCTTTCCCCTCATGCATGCGAATCAGTGCCGGGACCGTTACTTTGTCGTGTACGCCGGTGATAAAAAGGGAATCGCCCTCCCCCGCGGCCAGAAGGGACAAGCCCGTTTCGACTCGTCCGGGACCCCCGGTCAGAACGACGATGGCCTCCGTCCGGGCAAGCGGTTGTTCGGGGTAGATCGTTCCGACATGCCGCGTGAAAAGCCCAAAGCCAAAGGTGAGCGCGGCAAGGAGCAAAAAAGCGACAAAGACGAAAACGCGACAAACGGCACATATCATGGTACAGGTTTTGTAGCCCAAGACTCTGCCGAAAGACAATATGCCAGATGGAGGGAGGGTTAATTTTCCGGCCTGGCCTGTTTGCCGCATTATTCTGCTTGACTTTCCGGGGGCGGGTCGCGTATGGTCCGCAGCTGAATTCGACCGACAAACGATGAAGGATACAAACGATGAGCCGCCGCTGCATGGTAACCGGGAAAAGCGTCATGACGGGAAACAATGTTTCTCACGCCCAGAACAAAACCCGCCGGACGTTCTTGCCCAACATTCAGGACACCAGCGTCTATAGCGAGGCTTTGTCTCGTAAGGTACGCATTCGGGTATCGACGGCCGGTCTGCGGACGATCGAACATAAAGGCGGGCTGGACGCGTTTTTGATGGGCACGGCCCCGACGAAGCTGGATCCTGCCCTGCGCCCGGTTCGCAAGGAAGTTCAAAAGGCGCTTTCCGCAAAACAGGCCGCTTAATCGGGGCACATTTTTCCTGTCTGGTCTTTTTGGGAGGCTAAAACACGCCTCTCCCTCATTTCTCCCGTCGGGCTGTGTTTCCGGGGGAGGGGCGTTCATTTTTTGCCTTTACATTCCCGGGTAATCGTTGCAGGCTAGGCGTCATGATGATACGCGCAATAATGCAACGGCGTTCCGCCGTGGTTTTTTCGGTTGTGGCTGCGATTTTTGTAGTTGCGCTGGTCGTTGTTTTTTCCGTGGAGCGTTCGGCTGCTCCTGAAGGTGGCGCTGAGGTTGCGCAAATCGCGCCGGCCGCGGGGGGCGCGCCGCGTATCGCGACCGAAATGGAGCAAGTTGCCCTGCCTTCTTGGGCTGTACGATGTGACGATGCGCCGGAGGGTGTCGCGTCGCATTGTGAAGTCTATCACCGCCTGACGCACCAGGAAACCGGGCGGCGTATCGTGGAGTTTGCTGTTAGCCGCCCCGCTCAGACAGGGGGCGCGTTTCCGGGGGTCGTCATTTTGCCTCTCGGGATTTTACTT
>JAGRJZ010000254.1 GCA_020442505.1 Alphaproteobacteria bacterium
TGAGCGAGGCCCGCGACTTCGCCCGCCAGGCGAAAACCAACGCCGCAAACGCCTTCGCCGTCAGCGTTTGATACCCCCCTATGGACAACAAAAAAACAAGGAGACTCCCTATGGAATGCTGGATCGTCGACGAACGCGGAACCCCCCAGACGCTCATCACCCTGAGCGCATCTGTGTTCCAAAAAGGCACCGCCCTCCCGGATTACTACATCCGCACCCCCCAACCCGCAGGCATGAAAAACCCCGTCTGGAACTTCAAAACAAAAAAATGGAAGGAAAAAAGATGAGGCTACGTTCCCAGAAAGGGTATAACGGCCTTGTCAACGACGCGCTGCGCGAGATGATGGAAGGGCGGTAGCCCGAAAGCCTTTTTCTGCCTTTTGTTCCCTACCCGGCCGTCCGGACGGTTTCGAACAGCCCCTTGGCCCGGGGTAAGAGATGACGCATATAAAAATCGGCGAGATCCCGGTGCGCCGCGGCGGCGCCGGCCCGGCGGAGCATCATGACCGCCCCCGCCACGAAGCCGAAGCCGCTTTGATACGGAACGGCGACTTCCGCAATGGAATCCAGCGCGCCTGGCGCGCCGGTTCCGGCGGCGTGAAGAAGATGTCTGGTCGTTTTTTGCAAATCGTCAAGCGCCGCGAGCACCAGATGCCCCTGATCCGCGAGCGCCCAGTCCGCAGCGGAAACCTCCGCCGCGCTCCCGACCATTTCGGCGATAAAATAGCTCACGCTTTCGCCCTTGTCGCGCAGGAGCTTGCGGAAGAGGAGATCCAGCGCCTGGATCCCGTTCGTGCCTTCGTAGATCGGCAGGATCCGGGCGTCCCGGTAAAACTGCGCCGCGCCGGTTTCCTCGATATAGCCCATCCCGCCGTGGACCTGGACCCCTAGCGAGGCAACCTCTACCGCGTTATCGGTGCACCAGGATTTGACCACCGGGGTCAGGATATCCACGCGTCTTTGCGCGCGCGCGTCCCCCGCCCGGGCCCGATCGATATTCAGCGCCACGTCATACGCCAAAGCCCGCCCCGCGGCCGTGAGCGCCGCCATGGTCGTCAGCATCCGTCGCACGTCGGCATGGTTTTCGATGGCACATTTTTCCCCGTTTTTCTCCCCCAATCTCGTTCCCTGTACGCGTTCGCTGGCGTACAGCTTCGCGGCCTGCAAGGCCCGCTCCGCAAGCCCAACCCCCTCCAGCCCGACCGACAGCCGCGCGTTGTTCATCATGGTG
>JAGRJZ010000255.1 GCA_020442505.1 Alphaproteobacteria bacterium
TTTACATGGGGGGATGTCTTCGGCTATAACCGCACGCAAAAGGACAACAAACACAACAAGACGGGGACATAAGATGATCAACGATCCGGACCGGGCCCAGCGCGAAGACACGCGCAACATGATCTTGTTTGTGATCGCCTCGCTGGTCATCTGGCTGATCTACGACCATCTGGTCCTCCAGCCGCGCATGAAAGCCGAAGAAACCGCGCGCAAGGCCGCCCAGGAAGCCGCGGCCCAGCTGACGCCCGCCGAGGCGGCGGCTCTGAATCCCCTGCCCCGGGATCGGGAGGCGGTTTTGGGGGACTCTCCGCGTTTGTCGCTGGCCAATACCGAAATCGAAGGCTCCATCGCCTTGACCGGCGGGCGGGTCGACGATATCCGCCTGCGCCGCTATTTCCAGACGCTGGAAAAGAAAAACCCGGTTGATCTGCTCTCCCCCGCCGGGAGCACCTATCCCCGCTACGCCGAGTTCGGCTGGGTGTCGGCCGACGAATCCGTTAAAACCCCGGGCAAAGAGTCCCGCTGGGCGGTCGCCGGGAATCAGGCCGATGCCACACTGACCCAGGGCGGCACGGTCACTTTGTTCTGGGAAAACGGCCAAGGCATAAGGTTCGAGCGGATTTTGACCCTGGACGATCATTTCCTTCTGACCGTGACCCAGCGCGTTGTGAACCGTTCCGGCAAAGACGTAACCCTTCACCCCTATAGCCTGATCGCGCAGCAAGGCCTGCCGGCGGAATTGTTCGGTCGCTACATCATCCATGAAGGCCCCATCGGTTACGCCGGGGACAAATTGACCGAGCTGACCTATAAAAAGATCCGGAAGGAACCTTTGACCGAGATAGAGTCGCCCCGGGGCTGGATCGGCCTGACCGAACATTACTGGTTTACCGGCCTGATCCCGCAAGAGGGCACGAACATCAAATACCGCTACATCTACACCGCGCCGCAGATGACCGGGCAAAAGGAACGATTCCAAACCGACATGACCGGCATGGCACAAAAGATCGCCACGGGCGGTGAGGCCCAGGTTGTTACGCATCTCTTCGTTGGACCGAAAAAGCTGAAACAAATCGAGCGCTACGAAAAGGCCCTCAACATCCCGCATTTCGATCTGACGCTGGATTTTGGCATGTATTATTTCCTGACCAAGCCGTTTTTCTATATTCTGGAATTTTTCGGGCGGCTTACCGGCAATATGGGGATCGCGCTGATTATTTTGACGGTGATCGTGCGAATCGCGGTCTTTCCACTGGCGAACACCTCGTTCAAATCCTTTGCCCGACTGAAAAAGATCGCGCCCGAGATGCAGGAGCTGCGCACCAAATACGGCGATGACCGGCAAAAGCTTCAGGAAGCGCTCGTCAAGCTCTATGAAAAGGAGAAGGTCAATCCCGCGGCCGGGTGCTTTCCGATTCTGGTCCAGATTCCGATTTTCTTTGCGTTGTACAAGGTGCTCCAGATCGCGATCGAAATGCGGCACGAGCCTTTCTTCGGGTGGATTCCCGATCTGTCGGCCGCCGATCCGACGACGATCTTTAACCTGTTCGGGCTGATCCCCTGGACCCCGCCCTCCTTTGTACCAATGATCGGGGCCTGGCCGTGCATGATGCTGGTCTTTATGTTGATCCAGCGGCAAATGAACCCGCCGCCGCAGGACAAAACCCAGGCGCTTATGATGAATCTGATGCCTTTCTTCATGACGTTTTTGCTGGCGGGGTTTGCCTCGGGGCTCGTAATCTACTGGACGTTTTCGAACGCGCTGTCGATCCTTCAGCAATATATCATCATGACCCGTATGGGCGTGAAGGTGCACTTCCTGCGGACGAAGGAAGAAAAGGAAATGGAACAGCAGGTCGCCGCCGGCCCGGCCGTTCATCCGAAGTTGGAGATGATCGAGGACCAGGTCGAAGACGCCCTGTTCGGGAAGGAAGACGAAAAAGACGCCCAAGACAAACCCGTCTCCAAGCCAAAACCGAAGCCAAAAAAGAAGAAAGGGCCGGCTAAAAAGCCGTAATCGTCAGGGGCAGAAAGATCATGTTCTCGATCTCCTCCCCCGGGATGTACATCATGGTGACACGCTTTGCCTGCGCGATCTTGGGGCGCAGATCCTCCCGGATGGTCACGCCCATGTTGAACGATTCGCCCGACTCGGTGAAAAAGCGGAGATTTCCGGATCGCGGCGCGAATTCCGCCCGGGTGAGCTTCAGATCGAGGGGCTTGCCGTGACACAGCCACAAATCCCCGCTTTTCTCGTTCACGACGATGTCCACGTCCGGCGCCAGGAAAATAACCGGGCGGGCTGTCGAAAAACCGGAAGATAATGTGTCGTTGGGCTCTATATCGTCCATGCCGGAGAGTATACCCGAAAAAAAACGGCACCCGCTATCGGTTTATTCGAAAGCGGATGCCGGATGGATTATGCTCCTTTGTTACATTGCCATCGCCATACTATTGGCACGGACAACAGCTGGTGTGGACTGATCGTTTTCCAATCCACCATTCGGTGCCAAGGTGTTCGCGTTGGCAGCTCTCGCGGCAACGGCGAGCCGGGGAGCGCTGGAGGCCTGCGTCTGTGCGGGATTGTTGACAACGCCTGAGAAGTCAACGCCTAAGGCTTTTCCTGCAACTGTTGCAATGCTTAAAAGCAAAACGCTGCCGGCGATCAGCTTTCCAACCCCTGAAATCCCGCCATTAAAAAATGCCATTGCTCCCATGGCAAGAGCCCCGTAACCAAGCATGCCGCCTGTTTCATCATTTAGTCCGCCAAGAAAATTTACAATTGGGTTATTCCTGATAGCCTCCGGAACAAGATGACTGGCAACATCCGGAATAAAGGGGTTATTACCCGGTTCCCCTGTCGTCGCTTCAAAGGCTGTATTCGCTCCGTAAGCGCCCACGCCAGCGACCGCAGCCGTTTTTCCTGGACTGAAAACACGTGCGCCTTCTCCAGCCTTCTTCGTAAACAACTTTGAAAGTACATTCGCTAATCCCATTTTCTTTTCTCCTGTTAATCCTGATTCTGCTGTCTGAACCGCGGCTTGAATGCCCGGGCTTCTCGCTGCTTTCATAAAGTCCGGCAGCAAACCCTTTGCCGCGCGAAGCACATCGTTGCCCCATCTAAAAAGCCCCATTTGTTTTCCGGGGATAACACCACTCCCAAGGTCGACCGTTGTAGCAATTCCGTCGACGATCTTCTGCTCTCCCTCGGTCATGTTTTGAACCGGTTTTTCCAAAACGGCGCCCGCCAACGGCAAAACGCTCTGCATCCCTTCGCGGGCGGCATCCGGAAGCATGGCGACATTCTGCTCAAACCGTTCCGTAACCCAAGCCCGCGCCCGGTCGCCCAAGGGCTTGTCTACCAATGGCCCGAACCC
>JAGRJZ010000256.1:0-801 GCA_020442505.1 Alphaproteobacteria bacterium
AATGCCGCGCCCGATTAAAAGTTTGCGCTCTTCCGGCGACTCCTGGCCGGGAGACATCCCTCCCGCGCCATATGGGTTGGCGTAGCGCGGCGCCTGGACCGGACGCTGCGGAAAGGCCGAATGGGCGCTCGCGGGCGCGGCGTCCATCGGGCGTTGCGGCATCATTTGACGATCCTGGTTGTCATCTGTTTTCATCATCTCGGGAGTCCCTTCCGGTTTGTCGTTTGAAACGGTAGCTGTAACTGTCATGACCTCAGGAGAGGAGGAACGCTCTTCCGTATGCGGCGTGTTCGTCTCTGTCCCGGACACATGCCGGGCTTCCGAATCCGGACGTTGCGTGGGAACCTGTTCTTCTTCACTCTTGGGACGATGAAACATTGAGCCTTTTCCTTTCCGTTTGTTTCCAAGGGAACAAAAAGAATACGATACGTTTCACTTAATTTTTGCTCCGTCTGAACAGAGGGCACGCTATCACCATCCCCTGAAAAGGGCAAGCACTGATTCGGTCTTTGATAAAAAATCAAACCGTGTCAAGTGACATTAATCCTGAATCGCCTCTTTAACCTTTTCTGCCAATTGCTTGAGGGTAAAAGGTTTTTGCAAAAACCAGATCGAATCGCCCATGTGATCCTTTAACTTTTCCTCTGTATAACCGGAAATAAAAATGATTTTCAGCGCCGGATTGTCAGCGCGCATCTTCTTCACCAGGCCCGGCCCGTCAAGCCCCGGCATCATGACGTCCGTCACGACCAGATCGATACGTTGATCTGCGTTTTCGGCCATAATTTCCAGCGCGTGATC
>JAGRJZ010000256.1:863-1113 GCA_020442505.1 Alphaproteobacteria bacterium
ACCGCGTCCTCGTCCTCCACCAGCAAGATACAGGCCGTTCCTGTCAGGTCGCTGCTATCTTCCTCGACGGCTGTTGCCTGGACCTCCTCAACATCTCCCTCGCTTAGGCGCGGCAGGTAGATCGTAAAGACTGTACCTTTGTCCTCTTCGCTTTCCACATGGAGATACCCCCCCGTCTGACGGATGATCCCGTAGACGGTCGCAAGCCCCAGTCCGGTCCCCTGCCCCACGTCCTTCGTCGTAAAGAACG
>JAGRJZ010000257.1 GCA_020442505.1 Alphaproteobacteria bacterium
GACAAAGAATGCAGACTCTCCACGATGAACTTGGCCGACGACATAAAGGAATCCCGGCGCATCCGGCCTTCCTGCGCCGCCATGCGCTCGATGCTGCGGGCCGTCTCGTCCACCGCCTTAAACAGGACAGATGACTGGCGCCCAAAGGAATCGGCAGCGTCCTGACCCGCCTTGACGGCCGCGGCCGAAACCGTCAGAAGACGATCGCTTTCCGAGGCCAGCGCGGTGCGCGACTCGCCGATTTTCGTCACAAGCGAATCCGTATCGCCCTGAATGGCGCTCATCGTACCGGACAAACGCGTGACGGCCTGAGCGATTTGCGTAGCGGATTCCGAGGAAGCCTCCGCGACCAGCCCGGCCTGGCGCCGCAGCTCCTCGCCGTAAGAACGAGAGGTGTTCAAAGACGCCTTCATTTGCGCCTCGACCTCCTGAGCCCGCAACGCGAAGCTGTCCCCGGTTTTCTTCAGGTCCAGCAAAGTGTCCTTCGCGCCGTCAGCCAGAGTTTGCGCGCCGCCCTGGATCCGGGCGACCAGATCCGTGGCCACCTCGGCCGATTTCCGGGCCGCCTGAACCAGCTTGTCGGTATGATCCAGAGCCTTGCGGGCCGTTCCTTCCAGCTTTTCGGTCACTTGCGCGGCGCCGTCCCCGGCTTTCTCGGCCGTGCGCAGGACTTCCTGCCCGACCGTCTCGATCTGCGTCCGGGCCTGTCCGACGGATTCGGACAGCTCGTGGAACTGGTCGTTCACGGCTTTCTGAACGGTCTTGATCTTCAAAAGCGCCTCGTCGGTCAGCAAATGAATATCCGATGTTTGATTGTCGAGCGTGCGGCGCAGATCGGCCGTTTGTTCGTGCGCTTCCCGGACGGCGTTGTCCATCGCCCGGCTTTGGGCGCGCAGGAAATCGCCGGCATCGACGATCAAGGCCGAGGCTTCCTCGGCCCCGCTGCGCAGGGTTTCAAGGCGCTCGTCAAAGACGCCGCCCACGGCCTGAACCCGGTCCAGCGTGCTTCGGGTGCTGGTCGAAAACCCGTTATGCAGCTCCTCGAAGCGCAGCCGGGTTTCGACGGCCTTTTCCATCGCGCTGTCGAAAAGCGGCTCGAAATCGCATGCCGTCTTCTCGAGAGACTCCCGTACCTGTGTCAAAGCGGAAACGGACATATCGCCGCAGCTTTCCAGACGAGCGACGCTTTCGTTTATATCTCCGTCCAGGCGGG
>JAGRJZ010000258.1 GCA_020442505.1 Alphaproteobacteria bacterium
CAAAGCCCAATGTGTTCATGACAAGTTCACACAACATGATGGCGACGCGGAAACTGATCTGAAAAACCTAGAGCAACAAGCACAAGATTTTTTCCGGTTTTTAGAAGAGATCGAGGACTCTGATGCACAAAGACAAGCCGAAAGAATATGGAAACAAATAATTTCTGCTCTAAACATGACGGCGGCGACCATGAGAGATATTCCTCCACCACCCTCACCTCGCATCTCTATCGTCCCGGAAAGGCTTTTGTGGAATCCTCATCCTGCTCCTGCACTGCAACAGAACTCTGATTTTTCAGATGCTCTTATAAGCCGAAGAAGGACTGCTCTTCTTGATTCTCTACGGGGGGATGAAACATCCGACGTTTCCACTTTGCTGGACAAGCTTGAACAGGCTTGGAGAGACATGACGGGGATGTTCAAAAACCAGGACACTCTCACGCGTCAAGGCAGCTCCGATTTCGCTCGATTTGCGGAGTATTTCCATTGCGCGCTCCAGGATTTAGAAAGTTTTGCCGAGGGAAGAGAGATCTCTCGCGAATACAACGACTTAATGAAGACATGGGAGCGGCGCGTTTTGTTTCAAAGAAACGCAACCCCCGCTTTTCGCGATGCCTTCGACACGGCATGGGAAGCAATCCGCTTTCGTCCTGTTAATCAACGAAACCGCAGAACGGACCCACCCCCCGCTGCCCGGATACCGGAAGGGTTTTCTTCCCTCTCTCAAGGTATCATAGATGCCATTGAAAACCCTTTTTTGCGGAACCCTGCCCAGAAGTTACTGGACCAGACGGCGAAACGGCTTCAGGAGATCGCCGCGGCGAGAAGACAACAAGACCCTCAAGCGGAAAAGAAAGCTGTTGCTCGTCTGGAATCGACGCTGAAAAGTCTTGAGTCGCTAACACGCAAATCCCCGAACGCAAACGCCGCCTATCAGCAGCTGAGCGCGATGGCCGACGAATTTAGAAAGAACCCGGTATTAACAGATATGCATGCTACCCCTCCGGCGGTAGCGGTTGAATCTGTATCTCCGGAACAGGCGGAATCTTCTTTTAGCAGCGGAGTCACAAACATCGAGGCCGCAGCCAGATCATTGTATGAAGCTTTCCCAGAGCATGTTCGTGCCACTGCCGCTCCGCTAATAAAGAAATCAGGAAAGCAAATACTTGCCATGATCAAGGCAACGCGGGACTCTGATTTTCCTCAGTTTCAAAAAGCCGTCCAAACTCGCAATGCCGAGAACGAATCTCTAAGACACCTGGCAAACAGCCACTCTGTAAACGAGACCTATGAGGCATTTAATGCCGCCTGTCTTGCCAGATTAGAAGAAGCGGAAGAGCGGAGTAGCCGGTTTCGTGACTACGCACAATGCGTTGCCGTCATAGGGCAGCTTGATAATGCCTATGAACGACTGGCGGCCCTCTCCATCGGAAACAGGGAGCTGGGACCGGTCGCGCAAGAGATCAAAACCTTGCGGAAGCAAATTCCTGTCTTGACAGGCCAAATAGACAGGGAAATCGACCACCATCGCCGCAGAGATACAAACCATCCGGCGTCTCGGGCAGAAACGCCCGGCGATATATCGACTCTCTCCGAAGAATTTACCCGCGTATCCTTGTTACAAAGGTTTTCTTCACTGTGGACAGCCTTTTCTCGGCGAGCAAGACTTTGCCTTTCTTCGCGCCCACCCGCCCCCGCGCCGGCGTAAAATGCTTGTCTGGCCGGGGCAGACGCGCCTATAAAGGCGGGGATGAAAGGCACGACGCTGCACCGGTTCGATCTACCACGGGGGGGGACGGATATCCGCTCTCTCGCCGCGGCGTTTTGCGCCCGTCCCTACACCCTTTTCTTCGACAGCGCGGACCCCGTCCATCCCGCCGCCCGGTATAGTTATCTCCTCTTCGCGCCCTTTGAGACGATCGAATCCACAGACGGCCGTATAACGATCACGAACACCGACAACCGGATCGCTTTTCACGGCGATCCCTTTGCCACGGTGGCGGATCGTTTGGCCGCGGCGGCGCCCGGGACTCTGGACCCGGAAGCGATGGAGGATTTCCCCTTTCCGTTTCGGGGTGGCGCCGCAGGGCTGTTCGGCTATGACCTTGCCCGGGGGCTGGAGCCCCTCCCCCCGAAGCCCCGGACCCGCGCTCCGATCCCGGATATGATGATCGGTCTGTACAACCAGATGGCCGTGTACGACCATCACGCGGCGCGCTGTCATTTTCTGGTCCGGGCCTCTACGCCCGCAGCCGCGCAGGAGCGCTATCGCCATTTTCAGACGGTCTTGCGCCAGGCGCCGCCCGCCCCCGTTTCTTTTCCGACGATCCCGGGCGAGTCCTGGCAAGCGCTCACCCCGCGGGACTCCTATCTTCGCCAGGTCGCGCAGGTGGTGGAGGCGATCTATGCGGGCGATTTGTTCCAGGCCAATCTATCCCAGCGCTTCACGGCGCACCTGCCGGGCGGGTTCGATCCCTTCGCCCATTATCTGTATTTGCGAAAGGTCAACCCGGCGCCGTTCGGGGCCTATATGAATTTCGGAGAGATAAAGATCGCCTCGGCCTCGCCCGAGCGATTTTTACACGTGGCGAACCGGCATGTCACGACCTGCCCCATCAAAGGCACGCGGCCCCGCTTTCCGGACGACCCGGCGCAAGACGCCGCCATGGCTGCGGCGCTCCGCGCCAGCGCCAAAGATCGCGCCGAAAATATCATGATCGTGGATTTGCTTCGCAACGACCTGTCCCGTGTCTGCGAAGACCATTCCGTGGTCGTCCCGCGGCAATGCGCGCTTGAGAGCTTCGCGCAAGTGCATCATCTGGTTTCGAGCGTCACGGGAACGTTGCGCGCGGACCAGGGGCCGCTCGACCTCCTGCGGGCCTGTTTTCCGGGCGGCTCGATCACCGGCGCGCCGAAGGTGCAAGCCATGCGCCTGATCGACCGGCTCGAGCCGGCGCCCCGCGGGCCCTATTGCGGCGCGCTGGGAATGATCGGGTTTGA
>JAGRJZ010000259.1:0-747 GCA_020442505.1 Alphaproteobacteria bacterium
TGAAGGAAAACGTCATCGTCGGACGGCTTATTCCGGCCGGGACGGGTGCCTATGTCAACCAGATCAAGAAGCTGGCGGCGGATCGCGACAATATTGCGATCGCGGCGCAGCAACAGGCCGAAGCGTTGGCACAGGAAGAAGCGATCGGTGCTTTGCCGGAGGAGGTCGACTCACCCGTTCAAAGCAAGGAGGCTGCCGCCGGGTAGAGGAGATCGGTTGACTGTTTCGTTACACGCGTATTTTTTCCTTGAGTCTGGGTACGCCTGATTTATGATTTAGGCATACGATGTTTCAAGAAGGGAGAAACGCNNCCGTGAATACGACACCGTATTTTGACTCGATACAGCTGATCGAACGGTTGCACCGTTATTTTCTGGATGTTTTGAAGGGGGAGCTCGATAAAAAGGGTATCCAGGACATCAATAACGTTCAGAGCATGATTCTCTATAATATCGGCGATGATGAGCTGACGGTGGGTGAGCTCACCATTCGCGGGTATTATCTGGGCTCGAACGTGTCCTATAACGTCAAGAAGATGGTCGAAAATGGCTATTTGGATCAAAAGCGCTCGGTGCACGATAAGCGCTCGGTTCGGGTCAAGCTGTCCGATAAAGGAAAGTCCTTGCGTGATATGATTACCGAGATGTTTGACCGGCACGAGAAAAAAATCGCAGGCACGGTCTTGACCGAGGAGCGTCTGAAACAGATGAACGAGACGATGAAGATGCTCGAAAAATTCTGGGCCGG
>JAGRJZ010000259.1:825-1705 GCA_020442505.1 Alphaproteobacteria bacterium
ATCTACCCCATTGGCTCGTACGTTCGGGTCAGCGCGATGGATACGAAAACCTTGACGGAGATTTCCATCCAGGGGCCGGTCGGCGCGCCGGAGGAAACCCTGAAGCGCAACGCCCTCAAACGTCTGGAATACGTCCTGAAAAAGAAAGGATTGATTTAGGGGCCGCATATCCTTTATACATCGGGCAAGATGCCGCATTTCAAAACCATAGCGATCGCCAGCGACCACGGGGGATATCTTCTTAAAGAGGAAATCAAAAAGGCGCTTGCCGGACGGTGCATGCTTGTCGANNATGGGAACGGATTCGGAAGACTCCTGCAACTATGCCGACTACGCTTTTAAGGTCGCCGAGGCGGTCAGCGCGGGAACGGTCGAGGCCGGGATCGTCATCTGCGGCAGCGGCGTCGGGGTCTCCATCGCGGCCAACCGTTACGCGAAGGTGCGCGCGGCCTTGTGCACGAATGCGACCATGGCCCGTCTGACTCGGCTCCACAACGATGCGAACGTCTTGGCGCTGGGCGCCCGGATCACGGGGATCGCCGTTGCGTTGGACTGCGTGGAGGCGTTTTTAACCACGGATTATGAAGGCGGCCGGCACGCGGCGCGGGTCGAAAAACTGGGGCAAAAGGGCACCTGATTTCATCACGGTGATCAGCAAAGGAGGATCGAACAATGGGCGAAGCGGCACAAAAACAGGAGAGAACCATGAGTGACGGCTTTTTTGTGGAGAATCTGGAACGTCATGACCCTGCCATATACAAGGCCGTTCGGAACGAGCTGGCACGCCAGCAAAAACAAATCGAGTTGATCGCCAGCGAAAACATCGTCTCGCGGGCGGTTTTGGAAGCCCAAGGTTCTGTTTTGACAAATAAATATGCAG
>JAGRJZ010000260.1 GCA_020442505.1 Alphaproteobacteria bacterium
TCGACGGTGTCGGCGACGGTGTCGCTGAACCAGTGTGACGGCGGGGAGCTGCCCGCGGGGGCTGTCTGCGCGATCGCCCTGTCGATCAAGGGGCTCCAGGCTGGCGCGTGGCGGATCGAAATGCTGATGCGCCATAGCGGCCGGGCGCGGCTTGTGACGGCGACCTTGTCCGGGGTCGTGGAGGCTGGCGAAGGAAAAGGCGACCAGTTCATCAGCGATATCGAAGCCATTCCCGACGAACTCGACTTCGGAGATTTAAAAAACAGCCAGCCGGTCGTGAAAGCCGTGGTTTTGCGGAATATCACCTCCGAGTCGATCGACCTGAGCGCGATTTATATCGAAGCGGCCGATCAGGCCGGCTATTCCCTCAAAAGCGATTGCGAGGTTCTCGAGCCGGGTCAGGCCTGTATCGTCACGGTAACCTGGTCGCCTTTGCTCAAGGGGCAAGCCTCGGGGGTCATGCTGATCGAACATTCGGGACCGACGACGGTAACCAGCGTCGATCTGGCCGGGAATTACGGTCCGGAGACCACGGGCGAGGCGGAGGTCTTTCCCGAAGCTGTGCCCGGGAAGGGGCTGTTGGTCTCTTCACAGGAAGAGGTCGATTTCGGCGCGGATATTGAGACGACCTCCGCGATCACGGTCTCTCTGGTCAATGTCGGGGACGCGCCGATCAAACTCGCCGACGTGCGGCTTTCGGGATCGGATAACGGACTGAGCGTCAGCAAGAAGGGCTGCGCGCCGGAGACGGTGCTCGAGCCGATCGAGGCCTGCCCCTTGACCGTCAGCTGGTCCCCCGTGCGGGAAGGGGCGGTGATCGACGATATTCAGATTGTCCATGACGGCGCGCGGGGGATACTGGTCTTGCCGGTACGCGGCGAATCGAGCGCCGTGATCAGCCAGGACAGCAAAGCCGTCCGTCTGGGTGGAGCGGGTGTCGCGACCTTGTCTGCTTCAGAAGGGCGGGGTGGGAAGGACGGCGGCGCCCTCGACGACTTCGTCGTCGTGCGTGACACGGACGTTGATCCGGCCAGCGTGCTGGACGGCTTTGTTGTCACGTCTCACGCGACGACCCGGGCGATCATCTCCGGTCCGGGCGGCAGCCGGATTGTCTTCGACGGCGAGGAAGTCGTCATCGGCGGGTTCCTGTGGCACGTCAATATCCGTCCCAGCGGAGTCGAGTTCCGCAGCGGCCCCGACAAGGTTTTGCTTCTTTTTGACCGGTCTTTATCATCTGTTAACCGTGTTTCGGGACAATCAAGCGGTGGGGGAAGCGCCGTCAAAGGAACGACCTCTACCGCGGCGAGCGCTGCGGGGAATTAATGCCGACAGTATTGCGGTGGAAAGCAGGCTTGAATGACAATAGCGGAACAATTACGTAACCCATGACCGACCAACCGACAACTGGAGAAAAAGACGCTCTCCCCCCTTTGCCGGCGGGGGTTGTGGACGACCGGAAGGGCGCCGATCGCCGGAAGGAAAACAAGGGCGCGCCCGGCGGGGTCGAGCGTCGTCAGTGGCAGGACCGCCGGAAGGAACGCGCCCGCGAGGGGCGTGAGCGTTATCTCGACATGGTCCAGCGCGAGCGGACGATCCTGGTCGAGCAGGGGGTTTCCCGCTCCACGGACCAGCTTTTGGACATGGCCGGGGCCGGGGGCTCTTCGGATCTGGAGGAAGAGGGGGTCCGCGACCAGGCCACCGGGGACATGCTGCGCTCCTTTTTGCCTGTGCAGTCGTGGTTGCCGCTGAGCATTCATTTGATCGGTTTGCGGGACGGGGTTTTGAAGATCGCGCCCTTGCACGATCTTACGGATCGGCAGGTCAACGCGCTGGTATCGACCGCGCGGCGGACGGGGCTGAACGTCGAGCGGGTCGAAACGGAGGTTTGGGATCGGGCGGAGCTGATGGAGACCTTGCGCTCCGTTCATGATTTGTCGGCCGACCGGTGTGAGAAGACGTTGGCGCAGTGGCTTGCCGACGTCGATAACGGCTTGCTGCTTAACCAGTTTCAGAGGGACATGCTGGCCGAGGCGTTGCAGATGCGGGCCTCGGACATCCACTTGCTACAGGACAATAATCCCGATTCGCCCAACTGGATCAAATACCGAATCGACGGCGATCTTGTCCCGATTCACATTTTGCCGCCCGAGGCCATGGCTCGTCT
>JAGRJZ010000261.1 GCA_020442505.1 Alphaproteobacteria bacterium
GGGCCTTAAAATGGAATCAGACCGTCTCAAACCTTCATCAGACGAAGGGAGTCTGTCCAGAGCAGAAAACAGCGGATCGTTCGCTCTGGATATATCTGCGCGATCAGCGCGCGATAGGCCTCCATCTGTCGGCGGTAGAGAATCGGAACGCCGGCCTCCGTCTCCGGAGAGGGGCGGTTCGTTTTGTAATCGATCACCCACACATCCGTTGGCGTGACCAGAATGCGGTCGATCTGGCCGCTGATCATGCGGCCCGCGACAAGCCCCGCGACGGGAACCTCCGCCAGAGAGCCCGGTCCGAAAAGCGGTTGCAGCGCAGGAGACTCCATAAGCGACATTGTCTCTGATAGAATATTTTTCTGTAGATTCTCGGGAAGCGCCCACCCCGGCGCGGCCAGAAAACGTTCGGCCGCGGCGCGACGATCCGCCGCCGGTAAATCGGGCAAAAACTGCAACAAGCGATGCGTCAGAGTCCCGCGGCGAAAACGATAAATATCTTTTTCATCCCTCGCTCCGGGAGGGATCACAGGCGGGTCCGACTCGGCCGGGCGCGAGGGGACAAGCGGTCGTGGCGGGTCCGGCTCGGCCGGGGCTGGTTGAAAAAGCCAGGGATAACAGCCGGGATCAACCGCGCTGTCTTCGTTTACAATGTCTTGCGCCGGGCGATCCGGGGGGGTTTCCTGGGGATCGGAGATTATATAAGCGACATTGTCGCTATTTTTAATCTCTTCCGACGTTTCGATTCTCTCACCGATGGTGGCAAAGGCGCGGGCCGCGTCGTAATACCAGCTTTCCGGGATGGGCTCCTGATCGCCCGCGTAGCCACCGATATAAAGCCGATCCTCCGCGCGGGTCAGGGCAACGTACAATAAACGCCTGTATTCCTCGTCCAGACGGGATTCGACCGCGTTGCGTGCCTGCGTGTATAAGACAGGTTCGCTGTCGGCCCGGGGGCACCAAAGCGGCACGGGACGTCCCGATTTATCGGGCCATAATAAACGGGGCGTTTTCTTTGCAAGACGGGTCCGCGTGGTATCGGGCAGGATAACGATCGGCGCCTGTAGCCCCTTTGCGCCGTGAACGGTCATGATACGCACAGCCGTTCCGGCCTCTTCCATCTCGCGCTTGACGACCAGCGTTTCTTTGTCCTGCCAGACCAGAAAATTTTGAAGCGTTGGAATATTGTCGCTCTCAAAAGACAAAGCTTCGTTCAGAAACTCTTCCAGCGGGTCGCGCGCCTCCGGCCCGAGCCGCCCCATCATTGCCCGCAGGCCCGATCCGGGATCGGCGGGGGAAGGCCTTTCCAAAATAGCGCTGAAAAATTCATAGGGCGTGCCCCGCCGGGCCGATTTGCACAATCCGTGCAGCCAGGTCGTTACCTCCAGCGGGGCGTTTTCTTGCACCGCCTTCCAGAGCGTTTCCGCTCGCTCGCTGGCGATGTTGTAAAGCTGAGAATCGTCCCAACCGATCAGGGGCGATTTCAGTAGCCCCGCCAGAGACAGATCGTCCGAAGGCAACAAGGCGAACCGAGCGGCCGCCAAAAGGTCCATCACACCGATTTGTTGCCCCAAAACCATTCGGTCAAGGCCGTTGACCGGAATGTTGCGGGTTTTCAGAGCGCGGACGAGCTGACCCACAAAGGCCGTACGCGTACGGACCAAAATCATAATGTCGCCGGGACGGATCGGCCGTCCGCGGGATTCGAGAATCTCCCTAGAACGAATCCATCCTGCGATAGTTTCAGCGATGTGGTTGGCGAGACGTACGGCGGGGGATGTTTGCTCGACAATCCGGGTCGGCACCGACCAAAGCGGAAGATCCTCAGCCTCTTCCGTCGGTCTGAACAAGGGCCACAAGGTACACAGCCCCGCTTGCCCGGCACGGAACGAGCGATGCACGGCCATCTCGGCGCCCAGGCCTCCTCCGGCCTCGGACCCCGAAAAAACGGCGTCGACCAGCCGTAAAACGCTCCGCGAGGAACGAAAAGAAAGCGTGAGCTGTTCCTTGTGCCACGTTTTCCTGGCGTTCTGAACGGCCATTGCAAAACGTTTTTCCATCCGAGAAAATTCCTGCGGCGCGGCGCGTTGAAAACTGTAAATCGACTGCTTATGGTCGCCGACGACGAACAGAGTCCGATCTTGTTCTTCCGCGGCGTTCGCGCCGGCGAAGAAATCGTCGCACAGGGCCTCGATGATGCGCCACTGTTCGGGGTTTGTGTCCTGGGCTTCGTCGACCAGGATATGGTCAAGGCCGCCGTCGAGCTTGTACAAAACCCACGGCGCGATTCCCTCCCGCGTCAAAAGGTTATGGGTTTGAATGACCAGATCATCATAATCCAGAACACCCCGATGGTTTTTAATCGTCTGATAACGATCCAAAATAGCTTTTCCGGCCTGCAAAAGATCGTCCGTCGTTTCGATTGCTTTTAAGGCGTACAGCCTGTCTCGTACGGTTTGAAGGCGGAAGGATTCCTGCCGGAGGATATCCTCGCAGGAAGCCATCCTTTCGAGCGCCGCTTTGGAGGCCAAACGCTGGCGTACATCTCCGTCAGTCTTTAAAAATTGAAGGGCGTATGCATCAAAATTTGTAACACGTACAGATATGTTCGCGCCCAGCCAGTCATAAATTCCAGCGGCACGGGCTTGATCCGTCTTTCCGCCCTTCTCAAGCGCCGCGCAAGCCGCCAAAAGGCCCGGTCGGTCGTAGGCGTCATCGGTACAGGCCTGGTTCAAGTACCTCTCCGGTGTTTCCTGCGGAGGGAGTGAAAAAAAATCAGAGAGGGCCCGGTGCAAGGTGGCTGGATCATTATCCTCTATCGCCGCTCTTTCTCCGCCGATAAAGCGTAATAGTTGCATGAACTGAGCTTCGTTGAGCGTCTCTGACAATCGTAACATCCGGGCCTGCAGGCGTTCGTTCTCGGGGCGTTTGCGGATCTCGTCGAAAATGTCGTCGCGGGCCTGGATCAAAAACGTACGGGCGGCGGATTCGTCGATCACCTTAAAAGAGGGTGGCAATCCGGCCTCAAGCGGGAAACGTCCCAGAATCGACTGGCAAAAGGAATGGATCGTCATGATTTTCAGACCGTCCGGCACGTCGATCACTTCGGCGAACAAGCGCCGGGCCGCAGCGATATCGGACTCGGAGGCCGCGCGACCTGTCAGGGACTCCATTTCTAAAGCAACTTTGTCGCTTTCAGATACAGACCAGCGCGACAAAGTCCGACCGATCCGCAGAGCCATTTCACTGGCGCCCGCCTTCGTGAAAGTCAGGCATAAAATCCGGTGAGGCGGCGTGCCCGGTGTTCCGTCCTCTCGCGGCAATAAAAGACGCAGCAGCCTGTCGACGAGAACCTTTGTTTTTCCGGTTCCGGCCGATGCGCTAACCCACACCGAAGAATCGGGCGCGGCCGCCCGACGCTGGGCTTCGTTGGGGTCGGGCGTAAGATCCGCTTTATCTGTCGGTACGATCATGCGGCCTCCCCGGGATCGTCTTCCAGGGCGACCCATTCCTGCACCCGGGCCAGATGGCTGTAGTCTTGCCACGCGGCGGGCGGGGCCTTGTCAGGACGCGGCAGGCTATAATAAGGCGTTTCAGGGTCATCGAATGCCGTCACAAGATCTAGCAACCCTCTGTATGCGTCCTGAACGTACAGATCATAGCTGTCTGTGTTTATAGGCTTTTCCTTGCCGGGAACGGCGCCGCCCGTCAAGATCCAAAACCCGAGATAGCCCACCGCACGGGACAGACAGCCCGGGAACCCGCCCGCCGCAAGAAGCGCTCCTTCCAGCGGCATTTGCGGTGAAAAGCCCGCATGTACGTCCTTCATCGCCGGCGCCGCGCCCGTTTTATAGTCGATGATCGCCATCCTGCCATCTGCAAGCCGGTCGATTCGGTCCGCTTTTGCGGTCAGGGTAAAGGCCCCCCCCGGCAACCCATCGGCGATGGTCATGCGACCGCTGAGCTCCGTCGCCACGGGAGAAGCTCCCGCGCCGCGCCATTGTTGCTCTTGTCCGGCAAACCAGTCCAAAAGCCTGTTCAATCGGGGTTCCCAGAAAGTGAGCAAAGCCGGGGCATCGTCGTAAGCGGACAAAGACTCTCGCCCCATCGCGGTCAGAACGCCCCGGGGATCGGATGGTAAAGAATCCCCATGGGTCCGGATAAAGCGATCCAGAACCTCATGGACCAGCGTTCCCCGAAGCGCCGCATCCGCGTCCATCTCGAGCGGGTCCAGCTTTCGCAGCTTCAATACGTACCGGGCGTACAGGCTGTACGGGTCGCGGCGCCATGTTTCGATCGCGGTAACGGGCAGCGTTCGAGGTCTTTTTTCGAGCGGCGGTCGTGGCGCCGGCCGGCTCTGCGGACAGGCATGTTCCGGCCGATCGAGCGCGCGGCTCAGGGAAAGATAAGGATGCGCCGCCAGACAATCCGGATCGACTCCGAAGGCCGTCAGAACAGTCTCCAGACGCTGAAGCCAGCGCGAAGGCACCGTCGGGGCGCCGTCCGTCCGCCGGGAACGGGTCAAAACGACCTGCGACGCGCAAAACCCCTGAACGAAATCATGAGCGGCCAGCCCGACCGACCGCTCCGGCGAGGGCAATCCAGCCTCCTGCCGCATGGGGCGGGACATCCAGGGGTCCGTCGCGGCGCTTGCCGGCCAGACGCCATCGTTCAGCCCGCCGAGAATCACCAGATCGCTTTGCAGCAAACGCGCCTCGAGCTGTCCCAAAATCGCAAGCCGGGGGTGAGTGCCGTAAGCCGGACGAACGCTTTGCGTAGATAAAAACCATTCCAAAACAGACAGATACTCCGTGGGCCGTATGTCCGGCATCGCTGCGGACGTGTCGCGTAGCGAATCCAGAAAAAGCGCCAGCGCCTCGCCGGCATCGCCCTGCCAAAGCGTACCATCCGGGCAAAGCGCATGAGCGACCGATAAATGCGCGTCGAGCAACGCGGCAAACGATACGGAACCTGAAGCGCCGTATAAACGCGTCAGCGGTCCAAAAAACGCCGCGATTTGTTCCAAAAGAGCCTTTATCTCTGCCCCACGGGGCAGGAGACGGTCGGGTTTTTCTGCTTCCTTACGGTCGAT
>JAGRJZ010000262.1 GCA_020442505.1 Alphaproteobacteria bacterium
GCCCGATCAGGGTCGATTTCCCGTGGTCAACATGCCCGACGATCACAACACGCAGTTGCTGGTATCTGAGAGATGAATCGGTGGCCATGTTTAACGGTCTTCCTCTTTTTCGTAAGGGCTTCCAGCCCGGTACAGACTGCCGGGGTGTTTTTCACCACTAAGGTCACTAAGAGCGCTAAGACTCCAAATTCCGTCGGCTTTGCTTGAGATGACGTGCCCCATTAGCCTTGACGATGATGGCTGTAGACGACGTGACCAAAAAGCACAACTAATTAATCCTGATCGGTTCGAAATACCGGTTGAACATAGTGCCGTCGTAAAAACAGCCCGTCGAATCCGGAAGACTATAAATCCCGGTCGTGCTTCCTATATTCGCAGTGCTGCCGTCGGGACTAAGATACTCCCGCATCGCAACAGCTCCGCCGGAGGTCGTGAAGGTGGAGATCGACGGGTCGTTAAAAATCTTTTTGTTGATCGCCGCGCAGGATTCGTCGGTTAATGGCGGGGACATTAAAAATTCGTCTCCTCCGCTGGTCCCGAGATCAAGCCCGCCTTTTTGTAAGCGCGCATTATAGACGTACACCCATGTCGCGTAAAAAGAAAAAACGGCATGAAAGGGATGGGACGGGTCGGCCAACGCGAGGATTTCCTCCGGCGGAGCCAAATGCGCGACCTTGTGGCCGATTGTGGAGCTTTGATTAAACAATCCGACCGTCCGCCCGGTCCCGGTCGTTTGGCTGGGCAGATAGATCGTGCCGCTGGCATTGTAGACGCTGTTGTCCCAGCGAATCTGTTCAACCTCGTTCAGGGTATAAATCCTGACGATGGCGGTCCGGAAGGCGACGACCTGCTGCATTAGTTGCGAGGTTTTCAGCCGGAGCGTTTCGTCAGAAAGATCCCCCGCGCCCGAGCGAGAGGAGGAAGAAACCGCATAGGACAGGGCCGCGAACAACACCACGGCGATCAAAATTATAAACAGAACATTGCCGTTTTCCCGGGCCATGACGGTCTTTCTTTTACAAGCACTGCGCTTTGTGACGCAGCCAGTGATCGGCCAGGACGCAGG
>JAGRJZ010000263.1 GCA_020442505.1 Alphaproteobacteria bacterium
CCCGAATTTTCAGGTTATTTTTCTCGTCATAAGTAGCGCCTTTTAAAAAGCTTATGCAAGTAAAAACAGAAAAATACGCTACAATCCGGCGTCAGGCCGCATGAACATCGACATGAAGCGCCGCCCAATCATCCGGCGCCAGATCCGTTATTCCCGGCTCGAAAGGCTGGTCCTGCGGGGATCCCCCTGCAACAGGCGGGTTTTGATCGCCATTGTCGTTTGCAAAGACGAAATCCTCGATGGCCCCGTCAAGCGAATCTTCCCCCTGAAGGACATCTGCCGGGTCGATGGTCGTGCTCTGAGCGGCCGCGCCGTGCTCGTTGACGAACCATGCGTCAACGACCGTCCCCGCGCCCCCGTCTTCGTAAGAAAACGAACCGGTGTGCGAAACCAGATTCCCGTTTAAATAATGATCCTGTTCCTGAACCGTCGTCAGATTGATGGCGGCAATCCCGTGAGCCATGACGGATTCAAGCTCCCCGCCCTGGGACACGCCGTCATGGCTTGAATCGACCCAGACCATCAACCCGGACCAGATATCGTCCTGTGCGTCGATTACACCATCCCCGTTGCCGTCATACGCCGACAGGATCGTAAACCCGTCCGTGTCGTGCGAACCGAACAATTCGGAAATGTCGTTGATCTGTCCATCGCCGTTCCTGTCCCAAACCAAAAGGCCGTCCCCGCCCGAGACCCAGGCCGTTTGTTCCGCAACGCCGTCTCCGGTCATATCGAAGCGCACGCCGTCGTTCAGGTTCGTCAGGCTGACGCCATCTCCGTTCAAATCCAGAACCAGCGGGCAAACCTCGGCGATATTGTCCGTGAAATCAACCTCCGTCCCGGAGAGATTCACCTCCTCCGCGTAAGCGTAGCTTGTGATCGTAAAGGCCTGCGTCGGAACCACGTTGAAAACCAGTTGCAAGCCCGCAACATCACCGGGATCCAGATACCAGCTCCCGCCACCCAGGCTGTGTCCGTGATTCATAACGGTCCCGCTCGGCAGCCCCGTAATCATGTAGTGCGTGATCTCCTCGGAGCCGTCCGTATCCGTAACAGCGGCCGAAAGCGCGTAGTTCACGGCCACGCCCGGCGTCCAAGACGGAATCTGCAGTGCGGAGGGAACCGAAATCGTCGGAATGTCAGCCACCGCATCGACAATCACGTTAAA
>JAGRJZ010000264.1 GCA_020442505.1 Alphaproteobacteria bacterium
AGCGCCCGCCACAGGGGCAGCACGTCGCTCTCCTGCGCCTCAAGCCCCAGAATGATCGGAATCATAGCGGCGGTGAAGGGAATATTGTCGATGATGGCGGATAAAATGGCCGACACCCAGATCAGGATCAAACAGGCCGTCAGCATGTCATGTTTGACCAGCGGGGTGATCAACGCGCCGACCCATTCCAGGAAATGACTGTGCTCCACCCCGCCGACGATCACGAACAGGGCGATAAAGAACGCCAGAAGGGATAGCTCGATATCCGTGAAGTAATTATCCGGGTTCACCTTGTAAGTCAGCGTCAGCAAGATCGTCAGCCCCACGGCCGACACGACCCAGGCATCCCACCCCAGCGCGCTTTGAAACACAAACAGCACGATCATCAACACCATGGTGATCAACGACGCGTACCAGATGCGTTTGTCTTGAATAACCTGCGTATCGGAAAAAACGGTCTTTCCGGGTTTAGCGCTCAGATTCTTGTTAAACAGGACGCGAATGGCCAACAGCGTGATCATCCAAGTCGCCAGCACCACGGCCCCCATCCGAAGGAAAAAACTCGTAAAGTCGATATCGGCGGCGGAGCCGATCATCAAATTCGGCGGGTCGCCCACCAGGGTGGCGATCCCCCCGACGTTCGAGAGCAGTGCCGCGGCCATCAGATGCGGCACGGGATTGACCTTTAACGCCTGCGCGATCAGAACGATCAGCGGCCCGAAAATCGCGACGACCGTGACGTTGGCCAGAAACATGGACATGATGCTGATCGATGCGCCCATGGTGAACAGCAAAAGAAAAAGCCGGCCGCGGCTGAATTCCGCGACCCAGTAGGCCACTGCCTGAAATCCGCCGGTGGGAATCATAATCGCCACGACGGTCATCATCGCGCCAAGCAGAAAAATCACGTTCCAGTCGATCGCCTCGACGGCCCTTTCCGGGTCGTAGAAACCGAACATCTGGCCGACCAGAACCATCAACCCGGCGCCCAGCAAGGCGACCTTCGTCCTGTGAATGTGATGGAGATGTTCCGTAAAAATACCGGCAAACGTCAAAACAAGGACGATAGCCGATACCACCATCGGCATATCCAACGTCAGTTCTTCATGCATTGTCTTTTCCTTTAGAAGATTTTCCGGGCGCGGGCCGCATTGCGTACAGACAGGGGCGGCGCGCCCTTTTCCAGATTTTGATTTTTGGAAAAATCACACCTACTCGTTTACTTCTTTTCCGTCTTCCATGTCTTTTTCGATCGCCAGAAGCGCCTTCACGGCCGTCTGGGACGAAATAATCCCCACCAGAAAGTTCGAATCGTCCCGCACGACGGGAAGCGGGCTACCGTGCTTCACCATCAAACGGATTCCCTCGCGCAGAGGCGTTTGAGGTTTTACCGAACGGGGGTTTTTGATCATCACCTCTTCCACTTTTTTCGGAAGGATAATCTTCAAACGCTTCGCGACCCAGGGTGTCGTGCCCGATATATGGTCCAGGCTGATATCCATGTTCCGCAGGCGAAACAGACCGTTATCCAGCGTCACCGGAACCGGCAGAATATTCGTCAACAAATGGACGAAGTTAAAGACACCGACCAGATATCCCTTTTCGTCGACCACCGGCACGGCGCGGATCCCGTGCTTGTCGAACAGGGCCAGAACATCGGCGACCGTATCGTCGGGACGGGCGGAGACGACTTCGGTAATCATCGCGTCACTGCAAGGCATGGTTCCCCCATTTCTCTGTTTCAGATAGAAAAACAGACGGATTTCAGCCCGTTTGGAAGGAAAAACGCCCGTTTGGCGCCGCACTATGCTCTTTTTTTAGATGCGATGCAATGCAAAAAAACGAAAATCGCTAATCCCCGGAGGAAAGCGCGGCAATGACGGCCATTTCCGTGACAAAGCCCCGATAACGGCGCGTTTCCATGTCATCCACAACGGCCAGTGGCCGCCCCTCCCGGACCATCAGCGCGACGATCTCCCACGGGGGCATGTCGGGTGTGACCAGCGGCGGATGGGTTTCCATCAGGGTTTCGACCGCGACAGGGCGGAGTTTCAAAAGCCGTCGATCCATGCCCGGAGCTGCCGTAACCGGCATTTGCAGACCGTTATCCAGAACGACCGAAACCGGAAGGAGGTTTTTCATCAAATGCCGGAGGCTGAAAACCCCCGTCAACGTGTTATCCGGGCCTAAAACCGGCGCGCTGCGGACTTTCTTCTTCGCGAACAGGGCCAAAGCCTCCGCGACGGTTTGCCCCGGAGACAAAGAAGCCGGTTTTTCCAAGGATAAGTCCACGAATTCCATCGCTATGCCCTCCGCGTAAACAAAAATACGATACTCAGGAGCGCCCCGAAAGATCGTTCAAAAAAGCCAGAATCTTTTCTCCGGCCCCGTACTCGTAGAGGTCATTGTGCCCCCTTCCGGGAAAGTTTCAAAGACTTTATCTTTTGACCCGGCCTGTTCGAAAAGCGACCGCCCAAAGGTGAAGGGAACCAGAGAATCCCGCTTCCCGTGCAAAATCAGCAAAGGCATCGTGATCCCTCCGATCTTGGACAGGCTGTCGTAACGATCCTTCAAAAGCAAATCGACCGGCACGTAAAAATACCGCCGGCGCGCCATCGCCGTCATGCTGGTATAGGGGGATTCCAGAATGAGACCGCGCAAGGCGGGATGCTCTTTTGCCATCGCGACCGCGACCCCGGTTCCCAGCGATTCCCCGTACAGGACAATCCGTTCCGCCGCGATCCCCTTCCCTTTCGTCAGGAAATCCATATACG
>JAGRJZ010000265.1 GCA_020442505.1 Alphaproteobacteria bacterium
GTCGGCGGCACGAGCCTTATGGCGATCCTGCTTTTGGGAACGGCGGCTGTATTGATTGCGAGGAGGTAGCCTATGCCTACAGAAGGAAACCCCGTAGCATCTTTATTCCCGCTCAATCTCTCTCAAACGCCTGTTTCCCGTACGGGAACGACAAGCGCCGGAGGATCGAGCACGGGAGCGTTTTTTTCAACGCCGCAAACCGATTTTCAGGGACCGTCAAACCTTCTGACCGGCGGGGCAACCGTTTCCGCCGGTGGGATCGGCTCCGTTGCGATTGCCGTGGCGGTGCTGGGCTTTGCCCTGCTTGTGGGAGGGAAGAAATGATCTGCCAGAACAAACGAGCAATCGAGGATCACAGCGTTTTTGAAGGGCTTTGCGTTCCTGATAGGGAGCATTACGCACAGCTTTTCATGCGGCCTGACTTTTATCTGGTCGAGATGGAGCAGGGCGGAAAGAAAGCGCATGTGGTTTTTCAGGTTCGGGGCAGGGACTTTGTTTTCCATCTTGTGAACTTCACCCGGTTTAAAACCCGGACCATGACGCAGGACTTTATCAAAAACTTTGTGAAGCCGTTTTGCCGCTTCCGGGGGCTGGATCGTATCGAGGCCAGTGCGGAACGGGCAGGCATGGCGCGGAAATTATCCCGCCTCGGCTTCAAAAACGTGAAAGACAACATTTACAGAGGCGAGGTGGCGCATGTGCTTTAATTCTTCTTCCAGCTCCGCAAGCTCTTCGAGCAGCGACGTTTTCGACGAACGGATTGGCGCGGACAACGGCTCCGTGGCGATCCGGGAACTTAGCGGCGGGAACTTTTCTTTTCGGGACACAAGCGAGGACGTGGCGAACACGGCCATTGACGCCGTGCGCGAGAGCAGCACGCAAGCCCTGACCGCTTCCACGGACTTTATCGGGCAGGCGTTTTCACAAGTGCTTAGCGCCTCGGAAAAAAGCATCGACCGGGCGCAAAGCAATCTGGCCGCAACGCGCGATTTTGCAGCCGGTTTGATCGACAAGGAGCAGGAAAGCGCCGACGAC
Source organism: Alphaproteobacteria bacterium (assembly GCA_020442505.1). Taxonomy (GTDB): domain Bacteria; phylum Pseudomonadota; class Alphaproteobacteria; order Micavibrionales; family Micavibrionaceae; genus JACKJA01. Next base: position 1,036 of record JAGRJZ010000265.1, read on the forward strand.
CGGCTTTTAAAACTGTTTCAACTGGTGGCGATTGCCGGGGTAGGGATCGTATTCCTGCAATCCGGGGCGCTCAAAGACTTAAAAGGAGTGTTTAAATAATGGCAAAACCACGTTTCAGACCATATCCGCAGGCCGGGACGATCACAATCGCCAACGGCGAAGAGCACGTCATCAAAAAGGGCGGGAACTTTCTCCGGGTTAAAAGCGCGGACCAGACCTTTACGCTTCGCCTCGATGATGACGTGGAGCTGATTGCCAGTGTAAACGACGTTTTCCGGCTTACGGAGGAGGATGCTTTCAAAGAGCTTACCGTTGTCAATGATAGCGGCTCCTCCCTGACCTTCCAGCTTGAAATCGGCTTTGGCGCGGTCGATACGAACAGCCTTTCCATTGCCGGAACGGTAAAAACAGCCGGCGGGGCGACGCGCACGCATGGCGTTGATACCGTCGGGGTCGCCGCCAGCCAACTTATGGCGCAGAACAACGACCGCACGGGGTGGTTTGTTTACAACAACGGCACCGTGCCGATCTATATCGGCTCTGATAACACGGTAACGACGGCCAACGGGACACCGATCCCGGTCGGCGGCGGTCTGGGCGGGGATGATACCGACGAGGTTTGGGCTATCTCCGGCACGGCAGGCCAAGACGTAAGGCATTGGGAGGTGGCATAATGGGCGCACCAACCGTTTTTGCAGCACCGGCACCGTTCAAGGGGTATGGGATTGATACTGTCTTCAATATGTCCCTCTCAAACACCGTTTACACGTTCTTTAACTTGTCAGCGGGCGCATTTGACACGGATAGCTTTTGGAGCGCCGGAAATCCCACGCGCTTAACAATTCCGGCAGGCGTGAACAAAATCCGTTTGAGCGGGAGCGTTTATATCAACTCTTCGACGGCACAGCTTCGCGCACGTGTTTACAAGAACGGCGGGACAATCCAGCAATACATTTACGGCGCCTATAACGTGAACATGCGAAACATCCCGATAGATACGGGCATTCTGGAAGTCGCCGAGGGCGATTACTTTGAACTCTCCCTCTATCAATCTTCCGGCGCAGCAGCCACGGTTTACATCCCGACATTGACTTTGGAGGTTATTGAGTAATGGCAAAGATCACAGCCCCCGTAGAATATAACCTTGCGCTGATTGCCGAGCAGGCGGGGCAGGGCGACGAAGACAAGCGTTTTTACCGCAACGGCGAATTACACGTTGAGGGCGTGACGCAGGCCGCGCTAGATGCCGCTCTGGCCGGGTACGATCACGCCACGCAAGCGCCAGTCCCGGAACCTTCCGAGCTGGAAATCCTGAAAGACGCCCTGAAAACAAAGGGCGTTCTGGCCGATGCGGACCTGACGGCGGCGCAAACCAAGCTGAAAGGAGAGGCAAAATTAAAATGATTGAGCTTTTGATTTTCGGTCTTGTTGTGACGGGCGGCGTTCTTCTTTTTCCGAAGAGCGTCGGGGCTACTTTGCCGCCTGTATCCGATATTTTGCAGCCCGCGCAAATCTCAAACGTGGATCTGGACACGCTCGCCAGGACGATCTGGGGCGAGGCGAGGGGAGAGGGCTATTCAGGCATGCAGGCCGTCGCCAACGTCATCATGAACCGCTACGAACAGGCGCAGGCGAGCGTCGCAAAGGCGCGGCAATTCGGCGGCACCGTCTCGGAAATCTGCCGAAAGCCCTATCAGTTTTCCGCATGGAATATCACCGATCCGAATTTTTCAAAGATGCAGGCCGTTAGAACCGCAGACGCGCAATTCCGGCAAGCTCTAGACATCGCGGAAAAAGCCTTGCGCGGGACGCTCTCTGACATCACCGGCGGCGCGGATCACTATCACACGGCGGCGGTTGATCCGTCATGGTCGCGGGGCGTGGAGCCGGTGGCCGTTATCAACTCTCATCAATTTTACAGGCTCGCATAGGAGGAAACATGCCTGTACCGCTTCTCATTATTGGTGTCCCGGTCGGTCTAGCCGCTCTGGGCTTCTTTGTCGATAAAACCGGGGAGGGCGTGGAAAGCGCAAGCAACGGGATCGTGAAACTCGCGCTCGCCGGGGCCGTCGGCCTGTACGTGGCGAAGAAAGCGAAGGTTATCTGATGGACAGCATCCTAACGCTTATGGTCGGGATACAGGTTGCCCAAACCGGGCTTTTGGCCGGGATATTTTTTCGTCTCGGCTCTCACCACGTGCGCCTGAAAATTCTAGAGCACATCAATTTCAAAAAGGAGGAAAAAGCATGATCGAAGACATCTTAACGAATGACTGGTTTTTGTACGTTCTGGGGGGCTTCGCCGCAAACGGCTTTGTCACGCAGGCCGTAGCGCTCACACCGACGAAAAAGGACGATAAAGCCCTTTGGATCGCGCAGGTCGTCATCAAAGCCCTGACCGGCACGTTTACCATGCAAAAAACAAAGTGATTTTCTCTCCTCCGCTAGGTTGAACGCCGGGGCTTTATGCCCCGGTGTTTTTATGCTGCAAGACGATTTTCTATCAGCTCGTCGCCTTTTGTCTCACGATGCAAAAACAGGGCGATACGTTCCTGGTTTGGATTGTATATCCGTTTAGATTTTTCTTTTTTGAGGATACGGGAGACTGTGACGGCGTGGAGGTTCAAACGATCCGCAATGTTTACGTTCGTAAGGCCAAGGCCGTGCAGCTCCAAAATGAGCGCGTTTCTTTGTTTTGTGGCCTTGCGGTCTTTATCAGACAAAAAATTCTTCCAATGAGCGTTTATCGTCCGAAGAGGGACGCCGGTATGATCTGCGGCCAACTGACAAGCTCTTTCGGCTGTATGACCTTGTTTCAGGTATCGTATGACGGTTTTCGGTGTTTGGTGCAGAAAATCAACGCGCATGGCAACTTGATTTTCCATGTGCTGATATTCCTGCAATGATTGAGCGCGTGCGCGCAGGATCGAGGATTGTTTTTCGTGCCATTCCGCCATGCGATAGAGGGACTTAAAATCCATATCGACTAAGGTATCATCAATTTTGTTACCCAGCATGTTATGCCTCCTTTGCTATATTAACGGGTTAAGCAGGAGGGTTTAACACAAACATGAAAGATTAATCCATTGGAATATATAACGAAAACCTCGGATGAGCCGTCTTCTGATTGTGTGATAATGTATATTATGGAAAATATGATACACTCTTGCCAGAACGTAATGAGACCGACTCCGGCCTGGATACGTTCATAATGTACCCCAGAACGATGGAAATTCTCTCCAGCGATTCCTGTGAAGACAATCCATGATCGTCCGACAGCAAGTCGACAACAGGGCCACGCTCTTGCCCTGGGGGATCAAAATGATCTCCGTATGCTTGCAATCGTTTCCAAGGATAGAGCTCATCTTCTTTTGCATGAAGGAAAAAAAGATGCGGACATGTCAGCTTTTTGTCCGATCCGGCAATAGCCTGTCCGGAGGCATTGTTAAAAAATTCCATTGAGAGCGGAATTAAACGGTCCTTTACGCCTGGAAATGGAAATTCTACCGGTAAAGCGGTCCAAAAACGCATACTTGGTTCTGGACCAAAAAATTTCCTCAACGCAAAATTTTCTCGTGCTTGACGAAAATGATCGATCAGGCCCGTCCGGATTTCGTTTTGAATCGAGTCGAACGCGGCGCCGATTCCGATGAACCCCTGAAGGTTGATGCTATTCTGAATCTCTACGGCACCGTTGAACGCCATA
>JAGRJZ010000266.1 GCA_020442505.1 Alphaproteobacteria bacterium
CCACGCCGCCGCCACCGCCGCCGCCAGATCATCCGGTCGGCCCGCGCGATAACAGACCAGATCCGTGTCCAGGTAGTCCAGAACCTGTTGTTCCATCTCAGTGCGGCTGTCCGCGACGCGGTCCAGCGCCGTGATCAAAAGCTGGGTCAACGGCATCGTGCCGGGCAAAATCGCTTCCTCTTGCGCGGCCCACTCGGCCGCAACGACTTTGGCCAGCTTCCGCCCGGGCGCACGCAGCTCCCGCCCGGCGGGCGTCTTGACCGGACGTTTGTCCAGACAAATCGCGTATCCTTTCCCCGCTTTTCCGTTAACGCCGACGTCTTTATAAAATCGTTTCATGTCTCTTTTTACAAAAAATTTACGCCGGATAAAAGCGGGAGATGACGAAACGTCGCTCTTTTTTTGAGACTTGACCGGAGGCAGGACCATAACGGCTTGCCTATCGACAGAGCGGAAAAAACGTGCTTCAAAGGAGCCGTCATGAGCCTTCGAAAACCCACCATCGTGTTGCTGGATATGGACGGGACGACCGTCCGACACATGAACCCGCGCTTGCTCCAGTGTCTGGAGATGCTGGACGATACGGGGCACAGGGTCGCGCGGGTTTTTTCGCGCCTGTTCCGGCGGCGGATTACCGCGCCGCCGCTGGTGGGGTTTCAAAACGGCAAGCGGAAAAAGCTTCTGGTCCATCGGGCGCTGCATAAAATTCGCCGCAAGCCGGTAGAGGAAATCGTCGAGCCGTGTCCAGGTGTCTATGACATTCTGGATTTGCTGAAAAAACACGACGTTCGGATCGGGCTGGTTAGCTCCGGCATGGGGCAGGGCTACGGCCATGACGTGCTCGAAACGTTCGATCTGGCGCGATATTTCGACGTGACCGTCTTTCGCGAGGATATTCGCCGTTCCAAGCCCTGGCCCGACCCGTTGCTGGAGGCTTTGGCGTCCTTGCCCGCGCCGCCCGGGAAGGACGACGTGGTCTGGTATATCGGCGATCGGCGGAAGGACGTGCTGGCCGCGCTGGCCGCGGCGGAGCATTTACCGTGTACGGTTATTCCTTTTGCGTATACGCTGCACGCCGCTGTCGCGATTTTAGAAAACGGACTTCCCGCCGACCAGATTTTTATGGCCTGGCCCGATCTGGAACCGAAATTGCAGGAGGTTTTGCGGGAAAGACAGAAGATCCCTGGCGCGTAACGCGGAGCCTATCCCGTCGGGATCCGCAAGGCCAGCGGGGGGCTGCGGCGCTGGCG
>JAGRJZ010000267.1 GCA_020442505.1 Alphaproteobacteria bacterium
TGGGTCGCACAAGCTTCGACGGAAGTGATGACCTTCACCTTTACGGACTACCGGCGCCGGCTACAGGAAGCTTCCCGGAATTTCACCCGCAAGGGATGGGAAAGCTTTACGAAGGCGCTGGAGCAATCCCGGATCATCGAGCTGGTCGAAGACAACCAGCAAGTCGTCACCGCCGCCCCGCGCGGCGCGCCGCTTCTTCTGGAAGAGGGAATCCGGGGGGGACGCTATTCCTGGGTGGTCCAAATACCGATGGTCGTAACCTACCAGTCAGGCTCGAAATCCCGGTCGGATAATCTGATGGTCACGGTGGTGATCGTCCGGGTACCCCGGTTGGAGAGCCCGAACGGCGTTGGAATCGAACAATGGATCGCCGTGCAGCAGTAAACGGACGTAAGATGGAACAGACAAAAATAATCCGGGGGCTTTTTTTGTTAACAGGGATGTTTTTTGTATTCCTGTTGCCCTGTGACGCCGTGCGGGCCCAGTCTCAGCCTTCGGAAACATCCCTGTTCGCGATCGCGGCCCAGCCCAAGCCGGTTGACGAGGAATCGGCCTTGCCGCCAGCAGAGGGCGTCAACACCAGGGCCCCGGGCCTTCAGCTTCCACCGGATGCCACCTTTGCAGCGCCCCCCGGCGGTCAGGCCGCGCAAGGTCCTTCTCGCGAAGAGCTCGAAGCGCAGATCCGCAGCCAGTCTTTTGACGCGGCCGTGACGGGTCTGCTGCCCCTGAAACCAGAAGAGATCAAGGAAATGCTCCGTCAATACGACGCGGTGCAGGAAGCCGTCGAAACCCCGCCTTACGATTATCCGACCCCCGAAGTCGTCGTCCAGACGGTGGCGCTGGATCCCGGGACCACACCGCCTGTCGTCAAACTGGCGGTCAATCACGTCTCGACACTCAACGTCATGGATGCCACCGGCGCGCCCTGGCCCATCCAGGACATCAGCTGGGCCGGAAATTTCGACATCGTCCAGCCCGAGGAAGGCGCCAACATCATCCGTATGATTCCAATGACGGAATTCGCCCGCGGGAACATGTCCGTCCGGCTTTTGGAGCTGAACACCCCTGTCATTTTTACGCTTGAGACCCATCGGGACGTTGTGCAGTACCGTTATGACGCCCGGATCGCGGAATACGGTCCTCTGGCGACATCGCCTCTGATCGAGGGGGGAATTACGCTGGCCGCCGGCGATTCGATCATGAGTGCCATTTTGGACGGTGTTATGCCCCCCGGCGCGAAAAAGATGGTCGTAAAGGGCGTGGACGGGCGAACCAGCGCCTATCGCCACGACGGCATGACTTATGTCCGCACGCCGTTGACATTGTTGTCGCCGGGCTGGAAAAAGTCAGTCGCATCGGCGGACGGCATGCATGTTTATGCGCTTTCGAACGCACCCGTCTTGCTTCTTTCGCAAAACGGAACGCTTATGAAAGCCTTTTTGAACTCAGAGGGTGAGGCCGATGAATAACGACGATCTCGATAAAAATCTTGATCTGGATATCGGCGATGACGATTCCTTTGGAATCGACGACGACAAGTTCGAAGATTTCCAAACGGGCCAGTCCCTGAAGCAGGCCTGGAAAGAAAATCCTCTCGTCAAGATCGGGATTATCGTGGCGGCTTTTGTGACCATCGTCGCCGGGGTTGTTCTGTTTGGCGGAAAAGAAACGCAAACGCCGACATCCTTTATCGGCGCGGGCTCGGACGTATCCAACACCCCCGGAAACGAGGAGGTCTCTCCCTCCTACCGCGAGGCGGTCCAGGAAGAAAACGCCCAGCGGGTCGAGCAGGCGTTGCGCGACGGAGGCAGCGCTCTCCCGGTCCCGGTTTCTCCGCCGCTCGGGCGGCTGCGGACGCTGGAGGAAGAACAGGCCGAGGACCCGCTCGCGCGCTGGCGGAAAATCCAGGAAGAACGACAGGCCGAAGCCGCGGCGCAATCCCAGCAGCCGCAACAACCCGTCGTGACCAGTAATGTCGTGCCGGAGCTTGCCACCGCGATGTCGGACCAAATGCAATCTATCCTGGATGTCAGAAAGCCCGTCAGTCCTCAATACATGCAGATCACACCCGCCGATTTTCTTGAGAAAAAGCGGGAGCAAGCCCTCGCCGCCGCGCAGGCCCAGGCTCAGGAAACGGCCAGCGCGGCCGCTGCGGCCGCCGCCGCCACGCCGATCGAGATCTTGGTGCCCGCCGGGACGATCGAGTACGCGCAATTGATCACGGAGGCCAATTCCGACGCCCCGGGTCCGATCCTGGCCCAGATTTTGAGCGGTCCGCTTGCCGGCAGCCGGATGATCGGGTCCTTTTCGGCGGAGGAGGAATATCTTGTCCTGAACTTCACCACGGTCGTCATCGACGGGCTGGCCTACCCGATTACGGCGGTCGCGCTTGACGCGGACACGGCCAATCCGGGTTTGGTGACGGATATCGATCGTCGTTATTTCCGCCGGGTTATTCTGCCCGCGGCAGCTGCTTTTGTTGAAGGTATGGGCAGCGCGATCGCGGAATCGGGAACGACGACCGTAACGGTCGACGGCGGCGCGGCCGTCTCGGACAGTCAGGACCTCGACACGCGGCAGGAGCTGTTTAAAGGCGTCGAGGAAGCGGCCAATCAGTTCGGAGAAATTCTGGACGAAGACGCCGATAGCGTCGAGCCCCTAATCCGTGTCCGCGCCGGAACCGCGATGGGCATTTTTTTCACGGAGCCCGTCACGAAGGGAGAGAAAGGCGCCGCGGCGCCCTAGCCCCGAACCATACAAGAGGATAAGACCTACAAATGCCTGACAACCCTTCACTTTCGGACGAAGACGATCTCGCCTTCGAGGACGATTTGCTCGATGAAGGCGGATATGAGGAAGACGATCCCGATGCGGAGCTATCCGGCGAGTCGTGGGACTCGTTTGACGACGAACCGCCCGCGAAAAACGATAACCCCA
>JAGRJZ010000268.1 GCA_020442505.1 Alphaproteobacteria bacterium
TGATGGTGAATTTCTCGCTTTATATTTTTATCAACATCGCGATGGTGATGGGATTGATCCCCGTCGTGGGGGCCCCCCTGCCGATGATTTCCTACGGCGGAACGTCAATGCTCGCGGCGCTGGCGGGGTTTGGCCTGATCATTAGCTGCGCCGTCCACCGGGAAGCCAAGCTGGTCAGAATGTAACGGCGTTCACCCCTTCCGACGAACCAACGCGCTATAGGCCTCCTGCAACTGCTTTGTCATCGGACCCAGCGGGATTTTATGGTCATCGATCCGCCCGATCGACTCAATCTCCGCGGCCGTGCCCGTCAGAAACATTTCGTCGGCCTTGACAAACTCTGCGGGCGTCATGACGCATTCCTCCACCGTGATCCCCTTGTCCCGCGCCAAAGCGATAACCGTCTGGCGCGTGATACCGTTCAGAAATCCCCCGGGCTTTGGCGTTTTGAGAACCCCGTCGAACACGGCGAACAGATTCGCGACCGTGGCTTCGGCGACGTTGCCCTGCAAGTCGAGCATCAGCGCGTCGTCGAAACCGGCCTGCGCGGCTTCGGCTTGCGCCAGAATGCCTACGGCATAAACGCCCGCGGCCTTCGCTTCGACCGGAAAGCTTTGCGGGTCCATTCGCCGCCAGCGCGATGTTTTGAGGGACAGGCCCGTCCCCGGGCCGTCTTTGGGCTGAAGATATTTTCCCCAGGACCAGCAAGCGATCGCGACGCGAATATCAGCCGGATCGGGCGCCAGCCCCATTTTCTTGCTTCCCCGCCAGATAACGGGCCGGATATAGGCATCCGTCAGCTTGTTCGCCGCCAGCGTTTCAGCCGTCGCCGCGTCGATTTCGTCCATCGTGTAGGGAACCTGCATGCCCAGAAGGTCTGCGGAACGGAAAAGACGTTTCGTATGCTCCCGCAGCTTGAACACCCGGCCGTCATAGGCGCGTTCCCCTTCGAAAACGCAGCCGCCGTAATGCATGCCATGGGTCAGGACATGGATCGACACCGCGCGCCACGGATGAAGGGTGCCGTCCATCCAGATAAAACCGTCACGATCGTCAATGGGAATCATGGGAAACCTGCCCTGTCTTGCTTGTGTTTTTCGTTTTTCCTTGCGTCAGGAGGCGCAATCGGCTCTCCTCCAGAAGAGATAACAGGAACGGATACTTTTGTGAATATGCATTCCACAACACCCGACACGCTGGGGGATCGCCCTCATATCCTTGTCGTTGATGACGACGACCGGATTCGCGGTCTGCTCTCCCGCTATCTGAGCGCGCAGGGCTTCGTCGCGACCACTGCCCGCGATCCCAGACAGGCCCGTGCGGTTTTGGACCGTCTGACCTTTGACGCGCTGGTCGTGGACGTGATGATGCCGGGAGAAACCGGTCTTGTTTTTGTCCAAAAGCTGAGAGAGACAAACGATGTGCCCGTGATCTTTCTGACCGCGCGGGGGGAGATCAACGACCGGATCGCGGGTCTGGAATCGGGCGGCGACGATTATCTTCCCAAGCCTTTCGAGCCACGGGAGCTTGTCCTGCGTCTTC
>JAGRJZ010000269.1 GCA_020442505.1 Alphaproteobacteria bacterium
CCTCAAGGGGGATGGCGAGTCCCTTGCGATTTTGCTCGGGAATGTTCTGGATAATGCTGTCAAGTACACCCCCACCGGAGGCGCTATCGTGGCCTCGCTTACGCCGGACGGGGTGCTGTCCGTCGCCGATACCGGTCCGGGCCTGCGCCCCGCGGAAAAGGAGAAAGTCTTTGGCCGTTTTGTCCGTGTCGATAAAACCGGCCAAAGCGGTAGCGGCCTGGGGCTTTCCATCGTTCAGTGGATCGCCGCGGCGCATGGCGTCGCCGTGACGTTGGCGGATAACGATCCCCACGGCCTGATCGTTCGTATGCGCTGGCCGCGCGCCCGTTAAGGAATCTGTCTGTTACATAGACGGGGTCATTTTTCCTCTTCCTGACAAAGGAAGGGCGCCTCTCTTCACAAATTTTCCACAAAAAAGGAGTTCATTATCATGTTATCCGCTCTCTTCGCGAAGATAGGGCTTCCGGTCCTTGTCTCTGTTTTGTCCGATTCCCTGAAAAAGGTTCGGCATCCCGCCGCCCAGGGGGCCGCCGCGGCGCTTGAGACTCTCGAGACATCCCTGCAAAATCATGAAATTCCGACGGAGCAAATCGAGGAAGCCAACCGTCACGCCGAAAAAATGGCCGAAATGGCATGGCAGGAACAAGCCGCGACCCTGAGCGAGGTGAACCAATCCCTGCGGGCCGAGGTCGCGTCCGAAGATCCCTATGTCCGCCGGATGCGGCCGACATTCGGCTATCTGATGGCGTTGACCTGGGCGGCGCAGATGCTGGCGATCGCGTATGTGATGGTGTTTCGGACGGCGGAGTCGAATCTGGTGATCGAAGCCATGGGCTCGCTGAGCATGATCTGGACCGTCGGTCTGTCGGTCTTGGGGATTTATGTCTACAAACGGAGCGAAGACAAGCGGCTGGGCCTGTGAATCGTTTGTCCGCAGGCTGTCTAGTCCCCGAAAGCATGGGCCAGCGCGGCTTCCAGCATGGCTTCGTAAATCATATGGGCGGTGGAAAGATCCACCCCGCCGATGGCCGCGCCGATTTCGCACATCCGGACCGTGGGTTTGCGGGGCGCGATGGTCAGTCCGGTTTCCTGCAGGACGCCCAAGCTGTCAAGCGCGTGTTCAAAAGCGTGTGATGCCATGATTGTCTCTCCTTTTCTGTTGTATTTTTATGAAAAGCAAGAGCCGTACCAGAAAGAGGAAGGAAAAAATAATAGGAAAAACAATATGATAAAATATTCATCCCGCTTTCGTGGTGAATATTTTTACAAAATGAAATGCATTTGATGCAAATTGCAACGGACGAAAAGGCAAGCCTCAAGGACTAGGAACGGGGGG
>JAGRJZ010000270.1 GCA_020442505.1 Alphaproteobacteria bacterium
TCATCGCGGTGTGATTGCCCTTGATCTTTGGCACGTTCAGGAACCCGGCGCTGTCGCCGATCAAAAGCCCGCCGGGAAAGGTTAGTTTGGGAATCGACTGATACCCCCCCTCCACCAGCGTCCGCGCGCCATAGGCGATCCGCCGGCCACCATCGAGAATTTTCCGAATCTCCGGATGGGTCTTGAAGCGCTGCATTTCCTCGAAGGGAGACAAATACGGATTTTGGTAATCCAGCCCCGTGACGAACCCGATATAGATCTGGTTCTTGTCGGCGTGATAGACGAAACTGCCGCCATATGTATCCTTGTCCAGCGGCCAGCCCATCGTGTGGAGCACGCTGCCTTCCCTGTGCTTCTCAGGTTCGATCTCCCAGATTTCCTTGACCCCCAGCGCATAAGTCTGCGGGTCGCTATCCTTTCTGAGGTCAAACCGCTCGATCAGCTGCTTGGTCAGGGATCCATGGCACCCTTCCGCGAACACGGTCTGGCGCGCGTGCAGTTCGACGCCAGGTTCAAAGTTCGGCGTTTTCTCCCCGTCTTTCCCAACCCCCATATCGCCCGTGGCCACGCCTTTGACCGCGCCGTTTTGGTCGTACAAAATCTCGGCCGCGGCAAAACCCGGAAAAATCTCCACGCCCAGCGCTTCGGCCTGGCCGGCCAGCCACTGGGCGAACACCCCCAGCGAAATGATATAATTGCCGTGGTTTTTCATCTGCGGCGGGGTCGGTAGATTGACCGACCCGTTTTCCGTCAGGAACAAAAACGTGTCTTTTTTGGCCCTCACCGTCAGCGGCGCGCCCTTTTCGGCCCAATCGGGGATCAGCTCGTCCAGCGCGCGGGTTTCGAACACCGCTCCAGACAACAGATGCGCGCCCACCGTGGCCCCTTTTTCGAGGACACAGACAGATAGATCGGGATTGATCTGTTTCAGGCGGATCGCGCAGGCCAGTCCCGCCGGCCCGCCGCCGACGATCACAACGTCATAGAACATGCTTTCCCGGTCTTCCCGCACGCTTTCCGTCATTTTTCGTTGTTTCCTTCGTTATCCTTGTTTCTCGTCAGTTTATCCGATAATTCTAAAGAACCCTATGATGACTTATAGGAACCGGACAGACAGGTTATTATATCTCGAGGTGCACCTGGCTGTTTCATCGGGGGCGTGCTATTCGACCAGACCATGCTGCTCCATCGAGGCCAGCACCCGTTTTTTATAGGCTTGTCCGTAGACCGGTGTGCGGGAATGGTAATGCGCGATGGCGCGGGCGATATCGCCCGTCTCGTTCAGATGACGCCGCAGAATCCACGCCGCGACGCCGACATTCGTGCACGGATCGTCCCGCACCCACCGGCGGGCCGTGACGTCCGTCACCCCCCATTCACCGGCTAGCTCGGGCAGCCAGATCGTGTTGATCTGCATCGGGCCCAAATCGTAGGATCCGTTCTGGTTGGGGCCGACCTCCTGACCGACGCGGCCGCCTTCGACCTGATAAATCCCGAGCAACACCGCCGGTGGAACGGAATAGGTCTGGGCGGCCATCAACAGGCAGGCGGCGATAATCTTTCCCATGACGATCCGTTTCCCTTATGCTTGATCCGTGGACGCGGCGTCCGATTCCCCGGCGGGCTTTTGCGCCCCGGGCTTGAAGAAGCTCATCGGGTTTCCCCCGGTAGCGGGTGGTGGTTGTTCCACAGGGGCTGGCGCCGCGGGGGGGGGCGCGACCGGTGCCACTGGAGGGATTTCCGCCGGGGCGGAGACAGGCGGCAAGGGCGGCGGGGCCGCTTCCGGAGTCGGCCCCTGCGAAGCCCCGGACCTCTCCGCGGGAGACGCATTTCCCAAAACCTCCAACATTTTGACGCGCGTATCGAAAGCTTCCCAGACTTTGTCCATAGACCCGTTCCCGGCGGCTTCCTTCGTCCGGGCTTCCTCGTTCATCGCCATCAGGCGTTCCGTCTCCGTCTGGTGGCAAGAGACATAAATCCGTACCAGCGCGGCCATCACCGGCAGATCTTGCCCGGCGCCACCGGGAAACGTCTTGCACAGGGATTGTGCCGTTTTGCTAAGCCGGTCGGCGATATCCTGCGCCAGCTTGTGGTCCGTCTGGCCGAAGGAAAACCGCCCCACCGCGTTGATCACCGGCACCAGCGCCGTCATGTATTGAATCGTCGCCTGGCTTTCGTCTCGGGGCGCGGCGTCCGGATTCATACCCGCCAGCCGGGCCGTGTTCTCGGAGGTCGGCGCGAAATTATCGGCGAAGAGCAACGTGGCTTCCAGCGCCTTGACGATTCGCTGCCTGTCGGAATCGTCGGGAAGCTTTCCGTTGACTTTGTATGATTGACCGATCAGAGGCGCGGCCAGCGCGGCCAGGGCAAGCCGGATGGAATCGGCCTTCTCCCCGGCCTCCTGAAGGTCCAGCTTTTCCCCGACGGCCAGACCTGTTTGGACTGTTTGCTTCAAAAGCGTGGCCATCTGTTCGGCCTCGGAAGCCGTGCCGGCTTCGCCGGCCCCTTTTTCAAGGATGCTCCCCATCAAAGGAACTCCGATCGTCTCAAGGAAACGAAGGGAAAAAGCCGACCGTTGTGTTGAATCCGTCATGGCACCAAACGTGTTTTTAGTAACAAAATATGCCTTCCTTTATACGATCTAACCCGTCCCGGAAACAAGGGGGAAGATCACGGCGCAACCGGGGACGGCAGATCGGCGACGATCTGGTCGATATTCCGGGCCCGGCCCTCGACGATTTTGACTTGGCCGTCTTTGGCGCGATAGATCGTCAACGGTGTCGTATCCAGCTTCCATGCGCGCATGACCGCCATGTTATGCGCAACGCCCTTCTGGCTTATGTCGCCGGAGACGGGCAACGCGCCGGCGTCTCCCTCCACATGCCGCCACCAGCGTTCCTGCGGATTGGGAAGGGCCAGTAAAAACGCCGCTTGCTTGAGGGAATCGGGATTGCGCCCGACCGGAATGATTCGGACCTGAACGGCGTTTTTGTCGATATAATCGTGATGCAGGTCCTGCATAAAAGCCCGGCAATGCGGGCATTGCGGATCGACGAAGCTGTAGATAACGGGCGCGGCAGGATCCCCCAGCGGGATCCAGTTGCTGTCCTCGATATTTTCGAAAAGCTGCTCGGCCGGGGTTTTGAAGGTCAGGTCGCTGACTTTTTCGGGGAAGCTCTCCCCCGGCGCGGCCGCGCTGTCTTCGGACGACATGTCCTCCGCAAAAATATCAAGCGTTCCGCCGGTTTCCTGACGCAAGCGGCGAATCTGGTCGATCGTGATCATTCGGCCGTTCCGGTCCATCATCAGACCCGATACCATTGCTTTGCCGTCCGGCGTGACGTAGAAATACTGTTCTTGTCCCTGGTAAATCGCGATCCAGCCATCCAGACCGTATTCATTGCCCAGATAACGAAGCTGCGCCCCCTGGCCGGCCAGCGTTTCCAGCGCCGGCGGCAAGTCTGGCGTATCGTTCGCGGCGCGCGCGGGTCCCGTTAAAACAAGGCATAGGACGAAAAGAAGGGCATATGTTTTTTGCATCGTTTTTTAGTTTCTAAATTAAAGGGCCGGTATTCCTTACCGGGACTATACTACCGGAAAACGTTGGATGCGACTCAAAAGACTGCTAAACTTCCGAAACGTGTTTTGTGAATCAAAAAAGGAATCGCGACCATGGATGCTGGATTGATCGTGTTGATTTTGATCGTCGGCGCGGCCGGATTTGCCGTGTTGCTGTACAATCGTCTTGTAGCGTTGCGCCAGACACGAAAGAACGCCTTTTCGGATATCGACGTGCAGCTCAAGCAACGCTACAACCTCGTGCCCCAACTTGTCGAATCGGTCAAGGGTTATGCCGCTCACGAAAAACAGATCTTCGAGCAGGTAACCGCGGCCCGGGCCCAGGTCGGCCAAAGCGGCGGTAGCGGCCAGGA
>JAGRJZ010000271.1:0-362 GCA_020442505.1 Alphaproteobacteria bacterium
GGCCGTGACCTGCGAGGATTTCGTGCGTTGTATGGGCGACGCGTCGGGCAAGGATCTTTCCCAATTCTTTTTGTGGTACCAGCAAGCCGGTACGCCCGAAATCAACGCCAGCGGGACGTATGACGCAGCGGCGAAGACCTACGCGTTGACACTTTCGCAGAAAATCCCTTCCACGCCGGGCCAACCGCATAAAAAACCTATGCATGTCCCGGTCAAGGTCGGATTGCTAGGCCCGAACGGGGACGACATGGCGGAAAAGCTGCTGGAACTGACCGAGACGTCCCAAACGTTTACCTTTGATAGCATTCCCTCGCGGCCCGTTCCTTCGCTGCTGCGTGGCTTTTCCGCGCCGGTGAAGCTGA
>JAGRJZ010000271.1:368-2345 GCA_020442505.1 Alphaproteobacteria bacterium
TATGACGGCGGACGATTTGCGTTTTCTGATGGTCCATGACAATGACGGATTTAATCGCTGGGAAGCTGGACAAACCTACGCCCTACGGGTTATGGACGACCTGCTCGACGCGCAGGAAAGCGGGGCGGACACAAGTCCACCCGCCGTTTTTCTGGACAGCTACGGCACGCTGCTGGAACAAGCCTTCGCGCCGGAAACGGACAAGGCGCTTTTGGCCCGGATGCTCTCTCTGCCCGATGTCTCAGTTATCGGACAGCAAAGAAGGACCGTCGATCCGACCGCCATTCATCGCGTCCGCGAACAAATCAAAACCGCCATCACGGCCCAAAGTCGTGACCTGATCGCGCGAGTCTACCAGGAAAACCGGACGAACGGCCCCTTCGGCGTCGATCCCGATTCCATGGCCCGGCGCGCCCTGCAAAACGTAGCATTGGAATATTTGGACGACCCGGCTTTGGCTAAAGCCCATTACGACCAGGCCAATAACATGACCGACCGGATCGCGGCGCTCGGCATTCTGGGAGATATCCCCGATTCGGATGAAGGGCAAAGCCTCAGAGACGATGCTTTCGGTGACTTTTATCGCCGATTCAAAGCCTATCCACTGGTCATCGATAAATGGTTCGCCCGGCAGGCAATGGCCGTGCGCCCGGACACCGTACAGGATGTTCGCCGGTTAAAGGACCATCCTGATTTCATCATGACCAACCCGAACCGGGTCCGTTCTTTGTTCGCGGCGTTTGCGATGAACAATCCGGTATGCTTCCATGCTCCGGGGGGAAGCGGATATGATTTCCTGACGGAGGCTATCGTCGCGTTAAACACGATCAACCCGCAAATCGCCGCCCGGCTTTTGACGCCGTTCAAGGAATGGCGGCGTTACACGCCCGACCGGCAGGAAAAAATGAAAACCTGCCTGGAACGAATCAGGGATCTGCCGGATCTGTCGCCGGACGTATTCGAGATCGTGGAAAAGAGCTTGAACGCCTGACCGTTCCGTGAGACTCTTTTGGCATGTTTTGTATGCGGATCAAGGGGCTCTCTTTTATCTTTGCGATGTTTGTCGCCGGGTTTTTGCTTCTGCCTTTGCTGGGAGGTTGCGCACCGAATGTCCTGACCCGGACGGACGCGGCCAACCGATTCGCCGGGCCGGCTTTTATGAGCAAGCGTACTATTGCCGCCCCGCCCTTTCATTTGACGGCCTATGAGCGAATCGACGACACCGGCGCACCGGCTATGGTTTATATCGAAGGCGACGGTCTCGCGTGGATGAACAAGCGGGAGCCTTCGCTCGACCCGACCCCCCGCACGCCCCTGGCGCTTGGGCTGGCCGCCCGGGACAAAAGCCCGAACGTGATCTATCTGGCACGGCCGTGCCAATATACGAAGCTCACGGAGCCAGGGCCGTGCGGCAGGCGCTATTGGACGTCTGCGCGCTTCGCGCCGGAGACCGTGGAGTCGCTTTCCGTGGCGCTCGACAGGCTCAAGGCCCTTCACGGGATTCCGGCCTTTCATCTGGTCGGCTATTCCGGCGGAGGAGCGATGGCGGCTCTGTTGGCAGAGCAGCGGGACGATATCGCCAGCCTCCGGACGGTCGCCGGCAATCTGGACCATGAATCGCACAGCCGCCTGCACGGAATTTCACCCCTGCGGGACTCCTTGAACCCGGTTACGGACGCCGCGCGTCTGGCATCCTTGCCGCAACATCATTTTATCGGCGGCGCGGATCAGAACGTTACGCCTGTCATTTTCGAGAATTTTCGGACGGCGGTCGGGCCGTCATCCTGCGTTCGGGCTAGCCTGATCCCGGGCGTGACGCATGAAGACGGGTGGATCGAACGCTGGCCGGCCCTGCTAAAAGAGCCGTTGGACTGCGCCGTGCCGCCCGGCCCCGCTGGCATGGGGTCGTAATCCCCGCTTGATCATGTCGTGTTCCTTTCCTAGAATACGACAGACGTTTTTTCAAAGGAGTCCAAG
>JAGRJZ010000272.1 GCA_020442505.1 Alphaproteobacteria bacterium
ATCTATCTTTAGTTAGAACTCTCAAGTTTGGAAATGAACTTGACCGTATGCTTGAGCATATACCTGGGCCGTCATTCGCATCGGAAGAAGCAATAGAAACGGCATGTTTTGCCATTCCGTTTTTGCCTGTTTATGATCGAGCTTATCGAATCAGAAAAAGGCAACAGAGCACCGTATATGATGTATCCAAAAGGGATTGCGTTTCATCACGTTCTGAACGCTTATGCCAACGGGTTGTTTCCGATGGGGGACGATGCGGCGACCGAGACGTTTTACTGGTACGATCCCCCGGTGCGGGCGCTTTTGCCGATCGCGGGGCTTCACATTCCGCGCCGGTTGGCCCGGACCGTCCGGCAGTTTCCCTATACCGTTCGAATCGACACCGCTTTTCCGGCGGTCATCGATGCGTGCGCCGCCGCGGGATCGGGGCGGGAACGCACCTGGATCAACCGCCCGATCCAGGAAATGTTCGCGGATCTGCACAGGGCAGGTTTCGCCCACAGCGTCGAGTGCTGGGAAGGAAAAATGTTGGTCGGCGGGCTCTACGGTCTGGCGCTTGGCGGCGCATTCATGGGGGAGAGCATGTTTTCCCGTGCGCGCGATGCGTCCAAAATCGCCCTGGTCCATTTATGCGCGCGATTGTGGCAGGCCGAATTTTCCGTTCTCGACACACAGTTCGTCAATGACCACCTGAAACAATTCGGCGTGTACGAGGTTCCGAAGATCACATATCTGGAGCGTCTTCACGCCGCTCTGGACGCGCGCTGCGACTTCTCCCTGTCCGGCGTGGAAGAGCGGTCTTTGGTGTCTTCTTATCTCTTGAATCGGGTTTTCTGAAACAAGTCTCGCGCCAAGAGCGCTATGAAAATTGTTCTTGACAATTATTGCAATATATCAACTATAGGTTTTAGTTTTTTGAAAATACAACCTTTTGTGTTTTCAAAAACTTGCAATATCACAACAATAAAAACGGAAAGGAGCCTTCCATGCCCCTGCAAACCATTCGTCATAACGCCTACGATACCGTTCTTTTCTGCGGCCTGTTTCCGGATATGCGGCAATGTCTGGAACAAGCGGTGCGAGACAATGTCTGCCTGGACGGCGCCGA
>JAGRJZ010000273.1 GCA_020442505.1 Alphaproteobacteria bacterium
GAGCGACGATCAATATCTGCGGCAATATAACTTCGCCAGCACCGACGTGCTGGAAAACGAGCTCTATCTGGAGCGTTTTTCCGGCCGGAACTACGCCGTAGGACGGATTCTCTCTTTTCAGGACACGCGGATCAGAGAGGAACAGACCGACCAGCCGGGCGTCCTGCCGGAGCTCGACCTGCGGTTTGTCGGGGATCCGAACGCCTTGCTGGGGGGGCGGTGGAATCTGAACCTCTCGGCGCTGAACCTTCAGCGCGACGGAAGCGGCCAGGATATGAGCCGCGTCGTCGCCGAGGCCGGATGGGAAAAACGCTACGTGACCGGCGGCTTGCTCAGCACGATCGCCTTGTCCGCGCGCGGGGACGCGTATCAAATCCACGACAGGGATCTCTCTCTCCTTCCCGCCGCGGCTTCCGGAACGGACGCGGAAGAGACCGAGACCCGGGCCTTTGCCCGGGCGCATATGACGACCTCCTACCCGCTCGTGCGGGCCTTCGAGCGGATGCAGGCCGTCATAGAGCCCGTGGCGGCGCTCACGATCGCGCCGGTCATCGCCGCGCAGAACAACGCCGTCCCGAACGAAGACAGCCAGGACGTGCAACTGGACGCCAGCAACCTGTTCAACGCGGATCGCTTCCCGGGCATGGACCGGATCGAGGACGGCTCCCGCGCGACCTATGGCCTGCGGACGGGGCTGTACGGCTATCAGGGCTCTTATCTGACGGCCTTTGCGGGGCAAAGCCGCCGTTTTGACCAAAACGACAACCCCTTTCCGGGGGGCTCCGGCCTTTCGCGTCAGGAATCCGACATCGTCGGCCAGCTTGCCGCCCAATATGACGGGCGTTTCGGCGCGGATTACCGGTTCCAGATCGACAGCGCCCAGCTCGACTCCCAGCGTCACGAGCTGGACGCCTACGGGAAATGGGGGCGTTTACGGCTGGATTCGCGGTATTTATTCGCCAAGGGGCTGGAGGGAACGGATCTGACCGAAAGCCGGGAGCAAATACTGGGCGCGGCCGCCTTCGACCTGACTAAAAACTGGACCCTGCGCGGGGGAGCTTTGTACGATCTGGGGGAGAGCCCCGGCCTGCGTAAGGCGCTTTTGGGGATCGACTATCTGGGGTGCTGCGTGAATTTCTCTCTCGCGGCGGAGCGGAGCCTGACCCGCGATTCGTCCGGCGACCGCGGAACGGATATCATGCTGCGGATGGGGCTAAAAAATATCGGGGATTTCCAGACCTCGGGCTCCGGCGACTGGACGGCCGGCAACCACGCAAAATAAAAATATGTAAAAATATTGACATCTATTCCGGAAAGGGTATATGATCCCCTTCAGTTCATAACAAGACAGCAACGGAAAACAGAGAGGGATATGATGAAATTCGTGAGACTAGCACCGGTATTTGCTATTGCTTTAACCTTGAACGCCTGTATGGACGGTCAGAATATTCGTTATTCCGAGGCGCCTGACGGTTCTTCCGCCCAAAGAACGACCATTGGTGAGCAACCGATGGATTGTACGGTTGCAAGCCGCACCACGGCATCGGTAAGCGGTGTAGTCTCTGAAAAAGGCGAAGGGGATACCGTCACAAGATGCAGAAGCACTACCCCGGCAAGACAATTTGCCAATGAAGCACGTGATTACAGGAACGTTACGAGACAAGTCGGGGGCGTCGTAAGGGAAGCTGGTCGAGCCGTTGAGAGCGTCAGGGAATTTTTCAAATTTGGGCGCTAACTTTCTACAGTTTTATCATTTCAAATCCACGATGAGCGACATCGGTTCTTAAAGACCGGTGTCGCTTTTTC
>JAGRJZ010000274.1 GCA_020442505.1 Alphaproteobacteria bacterium
GCTGGGGGACGATGTCCGGGACACCGTCCCCGACCGGGTGCCGGAACCCTGCGTGGTTTATACGGACGGGTACGGGAATCTGAAATGTATGGTCGATGAATCCAGCCTGACCGACCTGACGGGTAAAGACGTCACGATCGAGATCAACGGGCGGGAGCGGATGGTCCGCGTGGGCACGGGGATTTTCGACGTCATGGACGGCCAGTTCTGTTTCGCGCGCGGCTCGTCAGGCTGGACGCTCCCGAACGGCAAAACCCTGCGCCTGTGGGAAGTAGTCCTGCGCGGCGGCAACGCCTCCCGGGAATTCGGCCACCCGCCGGGCGGCATTAAAATCAGCTGGAGGTAAAAACCAATGAACGTGATCAACCCGAAAAAACTAAAAC
This sequence comes from Alphaproteobacteria bacterium, assembly GCA_020442505.1. Taxonomy (GTDB): domain Bacteria; phylum Pseudomonadota; class Alphaproteobacteria; order Micavibrionales; family Micavibrionaceae; genus JACKJA01. Next base: position 384 of record JAGRJZ010000274.1, read on the forward strand.
CGGGCGATACGATCGGCATTGTAGCTCCCTGCGAACCGGTTTGCACGGCAGAGACACGCCTAAAATTCAATCAGGGCATCGCCAAACTTGAGAGCTGGGATCTGAAGGTCAAATACCGCTCCGATATTTTCGATCAGCATTATTACGCTGCGGGAACCCGGGAACGCCGGATCGCCGAATTCAACGAAATCTGGAGCGATCCCGCCGTCGATATGGTCCTGATGGCCATCGGCGGAGAAACCGCGATTCAAATTCTCGATGAAATTGATTACGATATGATCCGGCAAAATCCGAAGATATTCGGTGGATTTTCGGACGGGACGACTCTCGTCAACGCGATTCATGCCCGGACCGGACTTGTAACCTTTATGGGACCGGAATTGACGTGGGGTCTGGGATTCGAACACCCGCAAATCATTGAAGACAACTATCGGGATCTCCTTTTCGCGGGAAAACCCGTAACCTACCGCCCCAACCCCGATCATAACCACATCGAGGACCATCAAACACCCCTGGAAGGCTGGCGAACGTTGCGTGCGGGACATGTCAAAGGCCGTCTGATCGGCGGGCATATGGGATGCCTGTCGACGACCATGCTGGCGGGATACGGCCCCGATTTTCGGGATAAAATCCTTTTGCTGGAGGGCACAGGCAACGCGGATAGCGCTGACCGCATTTTACACGCCTTGCGCCATCACGGGGTTTTCGACCGCATTGCGGGACTGGTGATCGGACATCTGGCGAACTGGGTTCCATCGGACTTTCCTCGAAATTTCGGGGAAACCGTGATGGAAGTGGTGCAAGATTACGATTTTCCCGTGCTACAGATCAACGAACTGGGGCACATGGTTCATAATTACGTGTTTCCGATCGGCTGCATGGCGGAGCTGGACAGCGAAAAGCAACTTTTTCGCCTGACGGAATCACCTGTGACTTGATTTTTCTCCGAGAACCGATTATTGATAGCCGTCCCTTCGAGGGGGGCGCGAGTGCGGGTGTAGCTTAATGGTAAAGC
>JAGRJZ010000275.1 GCA_020442505.1 Alphaproteobacteria bacterium
TCTGTAAGGCCCGGCGATGTCGTTCTGGTGAAGGGCTCCCGCGGCGGTGGCGACAAGCCCCGAATGCAATCAGTAGTAGATGCGCTGAAGGAGAGGAAAAACGATGGCTAAAAAAGTATCCTTGCTTATCGGCGGATGGTCGGCGGAGCGAGAGGTTTCCCTGACAAAGGGGAAGGCCGTCGAGTCGGCTTTGCGAGAAGCTGGCTACGATCTCGACGTGATCGACGTCACAAGGGATCTGGGGGCCTTGATCGCGCGTTTGAAACAATTTTCTCCGGACGTCGTATTTAACAATTTGCACGGCCGCGGGGGTGAAGACGGCGAAATCCAGAGTGTCCTTGAAATATTGGAAATACCGTACACGCATTCCCGGGTTCTGGCGTCTTCCATCGGCATGAACAAGCCTGTTGCCAAACGGCTGGCCGCCACGGTCGGCGTTCCCTCGCCGGAAGGCGGGGTTTATCCGAAAGAACTAGTTTTGGCGGGGAAGGCCATGGATCCCCCCTATGTCGTCAAACCGCCTTGCGAAGGCTCCAGCGTTGGCGTGCGGATCATCATGGAACAGGAAAACCAGCCGCCCCTCGACGCGGAAAGTTGGACGTTTGGTGACGAAGTGATGGTCGAACGTTATATTCCGGGGCGAGAGCTGACGGTCGCGGTTCTGGACGGCGAACCGCAAGCCGTGACGGAGATCATCTCCCACACGCGCTTTTTCGACTACGAAGCCAAATATCATGACACGCGCACGGAGCTCGTCTTACCGGCCTGCATTCCGGAAGACGTCTACCAAACGGCCTTGCGCTACGCGAAGGCGGTTTATGACGTCGTCGGTTGCAATGGGCTTGCCCGCTGCGATTTCCGTTACAACGATACGGGGGCGGGACCTGCCGGCCTGTATTTCCTTGAGATAAACACGCAGCCCGGCCTGACGCCGGAATCGATCGGCCCGTCTCAGCTCGTCTATAACGGACTGTCTTTCCCGGCCTTGTGCGCCCATCTCGTGGATAGCGCGGAACGCCGTTTTCGTCAGAACGTCGTTTCAAAAGAACAAGCCGCCCCCCTCAAGCAGGCCTCCTAAAGAAAAGCCCGGTTTCCCGGGCTTTTCTCTCGTTTAGTTGTGTGTGTAAGGAAGAAAAAACAGGTTAAAATTCTACATAGGGCGCTGCTGGACGACCTGCAACAGCACATCGTGCACGACGTCTTCGCCGACCACCCGGTCGCTGACCTGCCGCAAGCGGTCCTTGATGACCTGAACCTTCAAGACACCTCCTTCCAGCGCGATTTGTTTACTCAGCGTACCGTATAGCTCGCGGATATAGGCATCGTTCAAACGCGGCTCGTTCTCCTCGATCGTGGTTTTGTTCTTGAGGCTCTCCGCCTCCAGAACGACCACGAGATTGAGGGTCTGCGTAATCCCGTTCCCGTCGATAATCGGCAAAACAAGCGGGGCCAGCTCGACATATTCCATGCCGCCGCCACCATGACCGTCACTGCCTTTTTCCTTGGCGTGATCCGCTTTTGCCTGTTCGGCGGCATGCTCGTCCTCCGCCCCGACCGAGGCTTCCGCTTTTTGGGCGAAAAAAAAGAAATACGCCCCCGCGCCACCGCCGCCGAGCAATAAAAGCACAACCAGGCCCAGAATTAGCTTTTTCATCCCGATAAATCCCTTGAACAAACCCGTGAAGCGTCTGTACTGGATTTATCTTACGCCAACTTGCTTAAGGATCGGTTAGGCAAAGATAAAACTTTAGGCAACGGCGAAGCGCGGATACATCGTCGTCCTCCTACTCCACCATGATAATCGCCTGCTCGTTTCCGTCCGCGACAAGCCGGGCAAGGATCGCGTCGGCCTGTTCGACCGTCTCCACAGGCCCCAGTCGCACGCAATAGAACTGCTGACCGTCAATCTGTGTCGGATAGACCCCCGCCCGGGCATAAGGCTGTAACCGACCGCTCAATGCGACGGCGTTATCCTGAACCGTAAAGGATCCCGCCTGAACGTAAATTCCCGTCGGGGTTACCGGCATTTCCGTCACGACCGCGTCGGGATAAAACGCACCGGCGCGCGTATGACCCG
>JAGRJZ010000276.1 GCA_020442505.1 Alphaproteobacteria bacterium
GCTCGGAGACGATCTCGCGCGGGGTCAAGGCCGGCAAATCCAGCGGATTTTTACTGTCCGGCGCCTGTTTGTGAGGGGCTTTTGAATCAGTCATAATGGGCTATTACATGCGATCTATCGGCTCAAAGGTCAAGGGGAGAATTTTTACGACCGTTATCCGGGATCCTGTTCGTCCATATAAGACATGACCATGTCGTACATCGTGACGATCCCGATTGCCCGGCCGTTTTCGACCACCAGCGCGCGGAGATGATTCACCCGATCCAGAAGACGAATGGCGTAGCGTATGTTCATATCGCCGTGAACGCCCAAAACCGGCTTCGTCATGACCTCGTACACATGGACCCGGTCTGGCGACAGATTCGGCGCGATCACATTTCGCGCGATATCCTGAACCGTTATGATCCCGTATTCGTCGCTATCGTCCCGTTTATCCACCAGCAATGCGCCATAGCGTTTTTTCTTCATCACCCGAATCGCTTCAGAGACCGGGGCCAGCCCCTGAATCGTCTCAACCGTCGGGGTCATGACATCGCGTACTTTGATGTATGGGTTTGTTTCGGTCATCAGATTTGCTCCTCGATTTCCTGTTCAATGGCTTCCAGTTGCGTCCGCAGTCCGACCGCGTCTTCGATGTTCAGCTGCATGGCGATTCCGCTGCCGGATTTTGTTTCGAAATGCCCGATCGTGGCGATTCCCTCCAAAATATCGCGGCTTAGATGCTGTTCGACGATGAACAGCACCATGTCGACCTGTTCCTCCAGCGTCAGGCCGAAAAACGTCTTATGGGGGGTGAGACCCTCCCCCCGGCCGCTGGTGATGACGGTAGCGCCGGTGGCGCCCATTTCCCGGGCCTTTTCGATCACTTTTTCGGTTCGCTCGTTGGAAACCAGCGCGACAATCAGTTTGAAGTTCATGACGATGTCTCCTCTTCTTCCGTCTCGTTTTGTTGTTGGTCGGCCTTGGTCAACCATCCCGATAATTGCACGTAGCCCATGACCGTCATCATCGGAAACAAGCTTGCCAGGGCGATCAACCCGAACCCGTCCAAAAGGGGGCTGCGCCCCGGCACAGCGGAGGCGAGTCCTAGCCCCAGCGCGGCGACCAACGGAACCGTCACCGTCGATGTTGTGACTCCCCCGGAATCATAGGCCAGCGGAATAATCCAGCGCGGCGCGAAAAACGTCTGGATCACGACGACAAGGTAGCCGCCGATCATATACAGATACAAAGGCGTGCCGGTGATAATGCGAAACGCTCCCAGCGCGATGCTCACCGCGACGCCCAAGGCAACGGCAAGGCGCAGGCCGTGACTGCTGATCACCCCGCCGGACAGGCTCGCGGCCTTCAGGGCCACGGCGATCAAAGCGGGCTCCGCGATGGTTGTGGCAAAGCCGATACAGGCCGCGAAGACATAAACCCATCCGTAATCATGCCACTGTAACGCGCCTGCGGCGCCATGGCCGATGAAATCCGGCGCGGTGAGTTGCCGGGCCATGACGTCCCCCAGCGGAAACAGAGCCTGTTCCAGGCCGACGAGAAACAGAGCCAGACCTGCGATCGCGTACCCGGCGCCGATCAGAGTCTTTTTTAGATTCCGGACCGGCTGGCGCAGTACGATATACTGGAAAAAGAAAAACAACAGGATGATCGGCCCGACGTCGCGCAGGGTCGATAAGAAGGTCAGGGCAATGTTGTGCAAACTATCCATGATCGCTTCCTATCCTATACCACCATCCCGTAGAGCAAAACAAAGGCGATCGGAAAGAGCGAGGCAAAGGCGATCAGGCCGA
>JAGRJZ010000277.1 GCA_020442505.1 Alphaproteobacteria bacterium
GCCAGAACCCGGTTTTTGGCGTTTGCGCGCATTATCTGTGTCTTTGTCATTGGAATCCCCATTTGATCTGTTTAGTTCGTAAAGGTAACCGTGACGGTCATTTTCCCGCTATAGCTTCCGGCGGCCTCGCCATTGTCGATTTTCATTCTTCCCCCGATCCCGAAGGTCAAAGGCGAAGCCGTCAAGGAGCCAGAGGTATACGTTTTCGTTCGTCCACCGGCGGCCGTTCCGATGTTGAAAAAGTCCATCGTGATCTTTCCCGCGCCCGTCATAGAAAGCTTCGTCCCGGACATCGAGATTTTTAGCGTCCCCGTCGTGGCAAAGGTCATCGCTTTGCAAAGAGCCTGTTGCGGCGCGTCGATAAAGGTAAAACAGCCCGATCCCGTTTTCTGGGCGCCGGTCGGTCCGATTGTCAGATAACCGCCGTTCCCGCAATTGACGAATCGGCCGACGGCCAGCTTCTGGCTACATTGCAGACCGACCTGCGCCATGGCGGGCTCCACCGCCGGCAAGCATAGCGCAACCGCCACCGAAAGACGCACCAGCGTTTGCCTGTTTTTGTCGCACGGCATGTTATCCATGCGCCTGTTCTACACCATACGAAAGGGTTTTTCCATGCCGCAATTCAGGACTTGCCTAAAAACCTGCGATGGATAAACTGGCTCGAGTTTTTTGCATTGGAGACATCTACGGCCATGATTACGATTCAAAGCGACAATCCCGCGATCGAGAAAGAAATTCGGTTTTTAGAAAAAACCATCACAGAAAACGGTGGAAAGCTGGATCCGCGTCTTGTTATTCATTGTGAAAACGGTTCGCTGAGCGTTATGCGGGACGGTCTGCAAATGCCCGGGACGCCCTTGATGGCCTTGCCGGGAGAGATTCTCCTGCCCGCCGAAACGATGCAGCTTTCGGTCAAGGGCAACGCGATCGAAATGGCCCCGGACAAAGACGTCTTGACGCCCGTTCAATACGAGCTGGCGGCCTCTATGCTAAGTTTGTATAATCTCACGGATAAGATTGCGATCCATGAAAAAACCTGTCCGTGGGTCTCGTTTCGTGCGGCGCCGGACGCGCTGGACGCGATCTTGAAATCCCGCACCGTGAACGAAAACCAAGAGAAAATGTTTTCCTATACGAAGCAGGAAGACTCCGCCCCCACGCGGGAAAGTTTCCTGTGTGATACCTATATCAAAACCCGGGTTATCGGGCGCAAGGAAATCGACCGGGAAACCGACACAAAGACCCTGACGATGCGGATTATGCCAATCGTTGATTTTATCAATCATAACTATAACGCGGGACATTTCAACTTTAGCGCCGGCTTTCAAAAGGACCAACCGGAGCGGGAATTTCTGATGATTGCGAACAGCCAGCCGATTCTCGAGAGCCGCGAGTGTTTTGCGTTCTATAACCAGATGGACGCAATCGACGCATATCTGCATTACGGTTTCCCGGACGCGCGGGCGCCGATCGTCCGTTCGGTTCCGATGGAAATCGCCATTCCAAAAACCGGGAAACTAATCGTGAACAGCATCATGAGTCCATGGAAAAAGGGAAAGCTGGCCAAGCATGTCATGGGAATCCAGGTTTTTATTCCCCAAACCTTGCGGAACGAGGACGGGGTGCTGGAGGTTTCACATCTGATTATTCCAGGCACGAACGCGCCGCAGGGATTGCGGCGGGTCTTGCGACTGGTCATTTCGAACATGACGCCGCACGCGCTCTCGCAAGACGAGATCTGGGACGCAACGCTGGCCGCTGAGGAACAGGTCATCAACACGAACCTTTCTTTCTACGAATCCCTGGTCGCCAAGGCGGACGCAGCCTTGGCGAGCGTGTCAGAACCCGCCGCCCGGGCTTGCTGGGAACAGACCCGGTCTCTGGCGACGCTGCAATTGACGAAGCTGTACAAATACGTCTTTTACAAGGAATATTACGAGCGCGAAGACGTTCAGACCCTCCACGACGCCGACCCCGCTTCCGCCGCGGCTTGATGATTCTTAATTCCTGTTACG
>JAGRJZ010000278.1:0-1199 GCA_020442505.1 Alphaproteobacteria bacterium
ACCCCCAGGCCCCTCTGTTGTGGTCGTCGTTCCACCGAATATGTTAGGCTGCGGTGTTCCTGATGGTCCCCATGCTTGCGATTCAGAAAAAGGAGCCGAAATGCCAAGAACCGAAACAATGAACGCTTTAACAATCCTGCTTGCCATTATTAATGAGCCTCTTGTTGTTGGATAATTTGAAGGGGTTGTAACTTAGACAGAAAAATACGTCAATAAAAATTACCCGCCGGCTTACCCCCCTCACAATTTTCTGCCATCGCCACCCCGGCCCGAAAAATCACGATAACCGTACGTTTTCGAGAGGCAGCCCCATGCGGTCTTTGTTTTTCACCGGAATCTGTTTTTTATCGTCTGGTTGCAGACGCTTAAAAGGAAAATCAATCCAAAATAAAAAATGAGAAGTGGTAAGCGCAAGCAGGCTTGATTTCTATCCGAAAGGATAAGATCATAAAGAAATACAACTTTTTGGTTTGTTTCTTATTTTACTTATTCTTTGTTAATCTTTTCCTTTTATCATTCTTTAGAATTATACGGCATAAAGGATACGCGAAGGTAGTCTCTATGAACGCCCCGAAACCGCAGAAAAGCTTCAAGGCTGGCGATGTTATCCTGAAACAGGGGGAAGAAGGGGGCTGCGCCTATATTATCGAGGAGGGCCAGGTTGAAATTCTGCTCGAACGGCCGGGGGGCAAGATCCAGTCTCTTGGAACCCGGGGGCCCGGGACGATCATCGGAGAGATGGCTATCGTCGACAAAGCCCCCCGAACCGCGACCGTGAAGGCGTTGAAGGACTGCCGGATGCTCGAGATCACCCGGGAAGATTTCTCGCAACGGTTGAATACCGCCGATCCGGTGCTTCAGATTATCGCGCAGGTGATTTTGACCCGATATCGGGACATGCTCGCCCGCTCCGACATCTTGAGCGAAAACGTCAATTTCCCGCCGCCCGAGGCATTGGAGCGCAACTACGCCGCGCAGACCGACGTGGTCGAATCGGTCCGGATCGCGAACGCGTTCAAGGAAGCGCTGGAACGCGGGAATCTGGCGCTTCACTATCAACCGATCGTTGACCTGACGAAAGGAGATATCGTCGGGTTCGAGGCCCTGATGCGCTGGGAGCACCCGGAGCAGGGTTTCATATCACCGGGCGTTTTTATCCCGATCGCAGAAAAAAGCGGCCTGATCGTAGAGGCCAGCAA
>JAGRJZ010000278.1:1249-1529 GCA_020442505.1 Alphaproteobacteria bacterium
GCGGTGCCGCTTTATATGAGCGTGAATTTTTCCAGCCACGATTTTGCGGAAAAGGATTTCGTCGAGAACGTGTTGCGAACCATCGGGGATAACGGTCTGCGCAACGATCAAATCAAGCTGGAGATCACCGAACGCCTTTTGATCCAGCAGCCCGACAACGCGAAAGAAACCCTTGAGGCCTGCCGGAAAGAGGGAGTCCGGATCGCGATCGACGATTTCGGGACCGGGTATTCGTCCTTGAGTTACCTGTATTATTTCCCGATCGACACGCTGAAGATCG
>JAGRJZ010000279.1 GCA_020442505.1 Alphaproteobacteria bacterium
AAGAACGCCGTCTGGCCTATGTCGGGATCACCCGGGCGCGTCGGCGGGCCTGGATCACCCATGCCGCCAACCGGCAGATATACGGAAACTGGGTCAGCGCCATTCCCTCCCGTTTCATTGACGAGTTACCCTCCGCCCATGTCGATCTTAGCGCGGAGACCGGGCTTTCAGGTGGCGCAGGCCGCTCTCGGCACTGGGACAGCAGCGGTATCTCTGCCAGGGACGGTTACTCTTCCCGACCTACCGTTTCCGAGAGGACGGGGAAAGCGACTGTCCCCGGAGAAGCCTCTTTCATCCGCGGTGGGCGTGTGCATCACGATAAATTCGGCTCCGGCACCGTGGTTCATATAGATGGACACAAGCTCGACATCAAATTCGACCAAGCCGGACAAAAACGGGTGATGGACAGTTTTGTGACAATTGTGGAATAATGCGAAAGGAAGGGGAGCGCCGCATCATGACGACCAAGCAAAAAACGGCCACGATTTTTGGCGGCACCGGGTTTGTCGGGAAACAGATCGTCGCCGCGATGGGGCGGGCCGGATGGACGGTCAAGATCGCGACCCGGGTGCCGGAACGCGGTAATGCTCTCAAGCCCTGCGGCGCGCCGGGGCAAATTGTGCCGGTCTATTGCGATTATAACGATCCCGAATCGATCGCGGATGCGGTGAAGGGCGCGGACTATGTTGTAAATTGCATCGGCATTTTGTTTCAAAAGCACAAAAACGGGTTTCAAAAAGCGCATGCGCAGATACCCGAATCTATTGCAAAAGCTTGCCGCGCGGCGCCCGTTAAACGATTCGTTCATATCTCCGCCTTGGGCGTGGATAAGGCTACCTCTCGTTACGCCGCCACGAAACGGGCCGGAGAGGTTGCCGTTCGGGAGGCGTTTCCCGATGCGACAATTTTGCGTCCTTCCGTTATTTTCGGCCCGGAAGACAGATTTTTTAACATGTTCGCGGAGCTGGCCCGCTACGTCCCGGTTCTGCCGTTGATCGGCGGTGGCAAAACGAAATTTCAGCCCGTCTATGTCGGCGACGTCGCCGCCGCAGTGATGGCGGGTTTGTCCCGCGCCGATGCGAGCGGGAGGACTTACGAGCTGGGCGGGCCGGAGATTGTAACGTTTCAGGAAATCTACGCGCGTTTGTTTTCGTTGACCGGTCGTTCCCGGACCTTGTTGTCTCTGCCCTTTTGGGTGGCGAAGATCGATGCCGCCTTTTTGAGCCTGTTTCCCACGCCGCTTTTGACCCCGGATCAGGTGGAAAGCCTGAAGACCGATACGGTCGTTGACAAAAACGCCCTGACTTTCGCGGATCTTGGAGTGGTTCCAACCGGGATGAACGCGATTTTGCCAGGTTACCTGAATCGGTTTTATCCGCCCGAACGATTTGCAAGCCGCACGATTGTGGAGTAGAACGGTCGGCATGATACGTTTTTTATCTCTGTGCCT
>JAGRJZ010000280.1 GCA_020442505.1 Alphaproteobacteria bacterium
AAAACCTGAGATCAAAACGCTCGGCGTGATTGCCGGCGGGGGTACCGTGCCGGCTTATCTGCTGACGGCGTGCGAGCGCGCCGGGATCACGCCCTTCGTCGTCGCGTTCGAGGGGCAGACCGACCCCCGGATATTAAAAGACCGTGCGCATCTTTTCACCCGGCTGGGGGCGGCGGGTTGTATTATCAACACGTTGAAAAAAAATGATATTACGGATCTGGTCCTGATTGGGTCGATCCGCCGTCCGTCTCTGGCGGAGCTGAAGCCGGATATGCGGACGGCCGCGTTCTTCGCGAAAATCGGTCTGAAGGCGCACGGGGACGACGGACTTCTCAAGGCCTTGCGAGGGGCGCTGGAGGCTGACGGTTTCACTCTTCACGCGGTGCAGGATTTTGCCGGCGATCTTCTCGCGAAAGAGGGACCCGTGGGCACCCGCAAGCCGGGCAAGGGCGACGGGGTTGACATCGCCCGGGGGCTTGCGGTCGCGACCGGGCTCGGGGGGCTGGATGTCGGGCAGGCCGTCGTGGTGCAAGAGGGAATCGTTCTGGGCGTCGAAGCCGTGGAGGGGACCGACGAATTGCTACGGCGTTGTGCGAATCTCAAGCGCAAGGGCCGGGGCGGCGTTCTTGTAAAAATTGCCAAGCCCGGGCAGGACCATGCGCTCGATCTGCCGACTGTCGGGCCGGAGACGGTTCGCCTTGCTGCGAAGGCCGGGCTGGCGGGAATAGCTGTGCAGGCCGGGGCGACTCTTTTGCTGGATCCCGCAGAGATCGCGAACGTCGCGGGAAAACACGACATGTTCGTGGTCGGAGTGAGGGTTTAAGGTTTAACCGCGAAGGTCGTTTAACGCATGCCTCTGCATATTTTCATCACCGCTGGCGAGGCTTCGGGAGACGTGCTGGGTGCGTCTCTCATGGCGGCGCTGAAAAAACAGACCGGCGGTGCGGTGCGCTTTTCCGGCGTGGGCGGACCGTTGATGGCGCGAGAGGGACTTGCAAGCCTTTTTCCCATGACGGATTTGTCCGTTATGGGTGTTGCGGAGGTCCTTCCAAAGTTAAATTTAATTCTGAATAGAATTAAACAAACATCTGAAAAAATAAAAAAAATCAATCCAGATGTTCTTGTGACGATCGACGCTCCGGATTTTTCCTTTCGGGTTGCCCGGCAGGTACGCGACTGCTGTCCGAATCCTCCGCGAATGATCCATTATGTCGCGCCCACGGTCTGGGCCTGGCGGCCGGAGCGGGCGAAAAAAGTCGCCGGCCTGTATGACGGCATCATGTGCCTGTTTCCCTTTGAGCCGTCTTATTTCGAGGCGGAGGGGTTGAAAGCCGCTTTCGTCGGCCACCCTATGCTGGAAAGCGGCTATGAGCGCGGAGACGGTGCGGCGTTCCGCCAAACGCACGGCATTCCCGAATCCGCCCGCAGCTGCGGCGTGTTGTTTGGCTCCCGCGCGGGCGAACTCAAACGCATGGGCCCCCTTTTCACGGAGGTCATGGCTCGTTTGGCGGCGCTGGATCCGGGCACTCATTTTATCGTGCCCACGTTGCCGCATTTGGAGGAAAAACTCCGCTTTCTGCTCCGCCGCATCGCGGGTGTCAACATCCATATCACGAGCGACCCGGGCCAGAAATGGAAGGCT
>JAGRJZ010000281.1 GCA_020442505.1 Alphaproteobacteria bacterium
GTTTTCTGAAGGGAAAGCTGTTCGTTGATCGTGCGCGTCTGGCCGCCGATCTGACCGGCCATGGCTGAAATATCCTGCGCCTGCTCGCGGAGGAGAGAACGAATTTGCTCCGCCGTCTCCCGGGCCTTGTCGCTGGCCGCACGCAGCTCCGCGACCCGGCGCTCGAGCATTTCCTCGACGTCGGCATGGCGTAAATCCGCGTCCTTGACTGCACGTAAAACAGCCTGCAACGGCTCTTCCAGATGGGTGCGGGTGGCCTGCATCTTTTCGCGCAACGAATCCCCGGCCGTCCCGATCGCCTGCTTTTGGGATTCGACCGCTTTGGATAATTCCGCGACCCGTTCGGCGGCGGTCCGCGCGGCCGCGTCCACCTGCGCGTGATGGGATTCCATCAAAGACAGAATCTCCTCCAACCGCGCGCTGTTTTGCGTTCCGGTTTCCTTGATCGCTTCGCTTTCGCGCCGAACGGAGGCCAAAAGGGATTCCGTTTTCCCATGAGCGGATTCGGTCGCCTGATCCAGCGCCTCGACGGCCCGCCGGACGCCCGCGGACAGAGCCTCGGCACCGGCCACCGCGAGCGCCATGGATTCCCCCAGCCTATGCGCCACGGCCGCGCCGGCCGCTTCGATGGATTCGGCCTCCCGGGCCAGATCCCGTTCTGCCGCGCTCAATTTCGTGACTTGCCCGGCTATTTTGTTTTCGACCTCGCTGCCCTTTTCCGTCAGGCTATCGCCTGCGGCGGCGAGGGATTCCACGGCCGTTTCGACCGTCTCGGAGACCTTGTCGGATTGAAGCGCGAGCCATTCGCGACCGTCTTCCAGCGCGCCCTTGTGATCGGCCATCAACTGCTCCGATCGTTCGAACGCCGCGCGGGTTTCGTCCGTGACCGTTTTCAAATCGGCAATCTGGCTTTCCATGGCCGAAGACAAGCGATTTGTCTCCGTCGCGATGGTTTCGATGGACTCGGAAAAATCGGAAAGCTGCGGGCCAAATTCGACGCTGACAGTCTTCAGACGGTCCGTCATCGTCTCCACGGCCTGCGCCAGCTTGTCGGCGCTTTGGTCGAAGAAGGTCTCGATCGCGGCGGTCTTTTCGCCCGCCTTATCCGCGGCGGCCAGAACCCGGTCGGCGCCCTGCCCCAACGCGCCCTCCATCTCCTGCGCCCGTTTGGCGATATGAGCGGCGGCGGCGTCCCAGGACTCGCTCCCGGTTTGGGACGCTTCGGCGATCCTGGCGTTCCGCGCCTCGATCTCCCCGGTCAGGGCCAAAAGTCCTTGTGCGCGTTCCTGAAGCGAGTCGGACAGGCGATCGATATGAAACTCGGTTTTCTTCGACAGCCCCAGAAACTCCCGGACCTCGCCGCGCAAGCCGTGACGCGCACGCGCGATGGCCTTGATGACGGACTGGGAGGACGTCGCCAGCTCAGCCGCCTGCCGGGTTAGCTCTTCGATATCCTCATGCACCCGGCGCGCTCTTTCCTCGGAGGGGAAAATAATCGCCTGCAATTCGTGACGAAGCGCCTGGGCATAGCGTTCGATATCGTTCCCCCGGCGTACATAGCCGATCAGGTACCACATCAACGCCAGCGGCGCGAGAACCCCGGCCAGAAGTCCGCCGGCCTCGGACGGACTCATCCCGGCAAGAGACGCCAGAGTCCCGCTTTTCAACGCGGAAACAAGGCAAAACGCAATCCAGACGACGCTCAACCCCGCCCCGCCATAGTGAAGTGAGAGTCCCAGGCGGGAGGGCGCCGTCGACACGCCGTTCATCGGGCTTAAAATCAGGACCGGCTCTTCCTCGGTTTCGGCGGGGACAGGCCCCTCCGCAGGCTCCGCGGTTCGTTTCGCACGGATATGAAGGTTCGCAGGCTCGTCCTTCGGCGCCTGCGCGGGCTTGGACGCGGAAACCTCCGCCGAGGCCGCTTTGATCCGGAGCGGCGCGTGATGTTTTCTAGCCTGGAGCGCCATGTCCTTTTTGGCGCTAAGAGTCGGTATTTTGCGGGTATTGAGCGCCGTTTCGGAATCCGTCCTTACCTCCCGGTCGTCTTTTGCTTTGTTTTCCATGTTGTCTGCTGCTTCGTGGCCGGATTGTAAAACAGGCGAAACTCTCATAACGGCGCTCTCCTCACACACTTGAAGTCGTTCACGCAATAATCTGATTTTTTTTGAAGAAGCCCTATCTACACATGATTGTCCGCCCGCCGCAAGAGGGCGCCGGTAAAAAGAATTT
>JAGRJZ010000282.1 GCA_020442505.1 Alphaproteobacteria bacterium
TTCGTCTTGCTGCGCCTCCCCTCGGCCGTTAGCCGCGCGCGCCTTGGGGAGAAAGCCGACGATTCGGGATTGACCGTCCGTGCGATCTGGAGCGCCGACCAGCCCGGGTCGGACAGTCTTCATCTTCTGGAGGTTACGGATTACGTGTCAAGGGAAGATGACAGGCCGGGGCTTTTGCTAGAAAAGCTTGAGGCGCGCGAGGGGCTTTGCGTGTCGATCGGCGGCTACCCCCGTCCCCCGGTTTACGGCGACAAGGTCGGGAAGAACGCGATCACGGGACAAAACGGGAGCTTTTGATGTTTGATCAGGTCTCTATCATCGGTTTCGGGTTGATCGGTTCTTCCCTGGCCCAGGGAATCGCTCGCGCCGGGCTTGCCAGGAAGATTATCTGCGTCGATTCCAGTAAAAAAGTCTGTAAGAAAGTTTTGCAGCTGGGACTGGCGGATGAGGCGACCCCCAATTTCGTGAAAGGCGTGCGGGATTCGGATCTGGTCGTGCTGGCGGTTCCGGTCGGGGCGTGCGGCGATGTCGCCTCGAAAATCTCGGCTTCCCTGAAGGACGGCGCTATCGTAACCGATGTGGGGTCGGTTAAACAAAGCGTTATTGACGCCGTTTTGCCTTATTTGCCGGATACCGTGCATTTCGTGCCGGGGCACCCGATCGCGGGGACCGAGTATTCGGGGCCGGAGGCCGGTTTCGCGGAGCTGTTTGTCAATCGCTGGGTCATTCTGACCCCGCCGTCGGACACGGATGTGCGGGCGGTCGAAAAGATCGTCAAGCTGTGGGAGGGCTGCGGGTCCTTTCCCGAGATTATGGACCCGTACCATCACGATCTGATTTTGGGAGTCACCTCGCATTTGCCTCACTTGATCGCCTATACCATCGTGGGGACGGCGGACGATCTGGAAGCGGATCTGAAAAACGAAGTTATTAAATTCTCGGCCGGGGGGTTTCGGGACTTTACCCGGATTGCGGCGTCGAACCCGGTAATGTGGCGGGACGTGTTCCTGAACAACAAAGACGCGGTTTTGGAGATATTGCAACGGTTTGACGAAGATCTCACGGCTTTGCAAAGGGCGATCCGAAAGGGTGATGGAAAATTCCTGGAGGCATTTTTTACCCGGACGCGTCATATTCGCCACGACATTATCGAACAAGGTCAGGCAGCGTACGTCTATCCCGATACCCAACGAAAAAGCGGCGTTCCGGCAGTTTTGGAAGACGAAGAAGACGACAGCGAACGCGCTTAACGAAACGACAGCTTTATGGACGACAAATCTTTAAAATCCTCCGGTCTTGATTCTCTCGACCCGCTTTGGGCGATGACGGTCGATATCTGGCAGCACGGCTTTATGGGCGTGGATATCGGAAAATTCATCGTGGCTCTGCTGATCTTTGCCGGATTTCTGCTTTTTCGTGGATTGTTCAGCAAATATATTCTGGCCCGCTTGCATCGCCTGACCCGGAAGACGGCTACTCAGATGGACGACCGGATCGTGGACGCCCTGATCCCCCCCATTCGCTTCGTTCCGATTATTCTGGGGCTGTTTTTCGCCGTGCAATATGCCGGGCTGGACGAAAAACTGGGCACGTTTTGGGATAATACGCTGCGCTCCTTGATCGCATTTACGATATTCTGGGCCATTCACAGGGCGCTGGATCCCGTCAGCCGGATGCTGAAAGTGCTCGAGCGGACCTTGACCCCGACCATGGTCCGCTGGATTTTTAAGGTTCTGAAGGTGCTAGTGATTTTTATGGGGGCCGCAGTCGTCCTGGAGGTCTGGGGGATCCAGGTCGGGCCGCTTCTCGCGGGGCTGGGGCTGTTTGGTGCCGCGGTCGCGCTGGGCGCGCAGGAAATGTTTAAAAATCTGATAGCCGGGATCGCCGTCATCGCGGAGAAAAAATTCGAGCCGGGCGACTGGATTTTGGTCGACGGCGTTGTGGAGGGAACCGTCGATACGATCGGGTTTCGATCGACCCAGGTCCGCCGCTTCGACAAGGCGCCCGT
>JAGRJZ010000283.1 GCA_020442505.1 Alphaproteobacteria bacterium
GGTAGCGCGCCTGCTTTGGGAGCAGGATGCCGGGGGTTCAAATCCCTCCACCCCGACCAGATTTCGTCCGGACGGGGGGCGCTTTTGAAGAAGATGGCTGAAGAAACCTGATGTCCGAAACGCCACGACGTCCTGCCAACGATTCGCCCGATTCGTGGGAAACGCTTGCCGTTCAGGCGCAAAAGGGCGACAGGCGCGCCTATCACGCGTTACTGAGAGCGATTACGCCTTATATTTACGGTGTCCTCACCCCCGCGCTGGCCAATCCCGATTGGGTCGATGATATCGCGCAAGACGTGCTGCTGTCGGTTCATAAATCCTTGCAGACCTATCGTCCTGACAGGCCCTTTAAGCCATGGCTTGCCGCCATTATCGGATTTCGTAAAACGGATTTTCTGCGACGGCACTATGCTGCGCGTCAGGATCGAAAAACCTCGCTGGAGGACCCAGCCTTTATGCGGGCGCATGTAACCGATTCACCTCATGCGGGCGAATATAAGGATGTGGAAAGGGTATTGGCGGCGATCCCCGAGAAAAGCCGGAGGGTTTTTGACCTGGTAAAAATCAAGGGCTACACCGCTCAGGAAGCCGCGGCCATGACAGGGATGAGCGTTTCCGCCGTCAAGGTCTCCGTTCATCGTTCCATGAACCGGATCAAGGGCGTTTTAGGAGAAAAAGAATAAATGGCCAGGCAAACGCAAGACATAAACGCCTTTATCGAAACGCTTGCCGATCATTTCGACGGGGCCGCTCCGCTGCCGTTTCCGTTGTGGCGGGTTTCGCCCTGGATCGTCGGGGCGGTTTTATATTTTGCCGCGGCTTTGTTCTGGATCGGGCTGCGTCCTGATTTTGCGGTTGCCGCGCAAAACCCGGTTTTTCTGTTTGATCTGCTCTTGCCTTTTGTTCTGTCCGTTTCAGCCGCCCTGTGCAGCGCCTGGCTTTGTATTCCCGATATGCGCGGCGCGATCTGGATGAGCGCTGTCCCGCTGGGGCTGCTGGGGGCGTTTTGCTTGTGGATCGGGACCCGTATTTTTCTGGAAGGATTCTCTCCGGATCTTCACGCGCATCCTTGCACTTATGCATCTCTTCCGGTGGTGGCGTTACCCGTCGCGGCTCTGGTCTTTTTGATGCGTCGCGGGGCTGGGACGCGCCCCTTGACCATGGCGACGATGAACGTTCTGGCCGTCGGAGGCATGGGATGGATCGTCTTGCGCCTTATCTGCGCCAACGATTCCATGGGACATTTGTGTCTGCATCATTTTCTGCCTTATCTGTTATTGGGGATCTGCGCGGGGGGGATTGCCCGTAGACTGTACCGCTGGTAGACTTCCCTGGTGTGGGTTCGTTCGTCCAA
>JAGRJZ010000284.1 GCA_020442505.1 Alphaproteobacteria bacterium
CATCGCGGCTCTGTGGTTTTTGCCGTCCACGGATATGACTTTCCAAACCGCGTGGTGCTGGGCGAAGGCGTTTTCGAGCGATCCGAGGATCGTTCCGAAGAACGGAGTGCGCACGCCGTGATGTTCGATGTCGGGACCGGTGCGATGGAATTCGATCCCCGTGGCACCCAAGCGGCGGACATTAAAGCGGTCCATCGCCCCGCAATACTCCGGCAGTCCGTTTTCAAGGCCAACCTCGAACCCCGCTCGGACCAGACCGAACGGCGCCATGGAGATCGCCAGCTTCAACATTTGTTCGTCTTCGTCCAAAAACGGGTAATCGGTTTCGAAATCGAGGGTTTCCAGAAGATCCGGAATGTCGTCCCGGATCAGGTTCCTGACTGTTTTGGATATGCAAAATCTTGAGAATTCGAACCGTTTGCGGGCGCTGTCCTTGTCCAGCATCTGCGGGTGAGGGCAGACTTGCTGAACCGGGAAAGACTGACTGTAATCTCCAGGATTGGGCAAAATCATCCGGACCCCGCCAAAGACGGTTTGCCGGGGTTTGTAAATCAACATGGCCTGCGCGGCACGGGAATCGTAGGGATCCTGTTCCTTTTGATCCGGGAAGGCGTTCGGGTCCTCGTATCCTTCGTTTTCAAGGCAGAAAACCTGGTAGCGGAGGCGGTGCGCTTCGGCACGCTGGGCCTCGGTGCGGCAATGCACGACGTCGAAAAGCTGGTTAAAAAGGCTGTAGAGAAGATCGGTCTTCGATTTTTCGTCAAGTCCGAGATCATGGCACATGTGGCGGTTGCCATGAGAAAAACGTATCTCACCCAATTCCATGCGATATCCCTCACTCACCGTAACGACACACAATCATTAGTC
The DNA here is from genome assembly GCA_020442505.1 of Alphaproteobacteria bacterium. Taxonomy (GTDB): domain Bacteria; phylum Pseudomonadota; class Alphaproteobacteria; order Micavibrionales; family Micavibrionaceae; genus JACKJA01. The sequence continues at coordinate 868 of JAGRJZ010000284.1, forward strand.
TATTAAAATTATGTTAAATAATTATTAACGACTCATCGCATTTTCGTCAATTATGATACAAAACGACGCCGGAAAGAAAAGAAGAAAGAAATTGCGACGAAAGGAAAAAGAACCTATTTTGAGGAGAATAAAAAATGACCGTTTCCAACGCGAAAGGACCATATCGTGACATTCGATTATAACGAAGCCTTCAGCAGAAATCTGGGTCTTGTAACAAGGGAGGAACAAGCAATTCTTGCCTCCAAGAAAGTCGCCATCGCCGGCATGGGCGGCGTCGGAGGGATCCATCTTCAAACTCTTGCCCGGATGGGTCTTCAGAAATTCCACATCGCCGATATGGACCAGTTCGAGCTGGCGAATTTCAATCGCCAGGCCGGCGCGCTGGTCAGTACGATCGGACAGGATAAAACGGACGTCATGGCCCGCAGCGCAAAAGACATCAATCCGGACTGTGCTGTCACTGCCTTTCCCGAAGGGGTCGCTGCGGAGAATCTGGACGCCTTTCTGGACGGCGTCGACGTTTACGTCGACGGGCTGGACTTTTTTGTCCTGGACGTGCGGGCGATGGTGTTCGAGGCTTGCCGCCGGAAAGGGATTCCGGTTGTGACGGCCGGTCCGGTCGGGGCAAGCGTGCCGTATCTGGTCTTTGATCCCGGGGGGATGAGCTTTGAAGACTATTTCGGCTTTGCCGGAAAAAGCGATTTGGAAAAATCCGTACTCTTTCTGGTCGGGCTAGCCCCGGCGCTGGCGCAGCGGGGG
>JAGRJZ010000285.1 GCA_020442505.1 Alphaproteobacteria bacterium
CTGTGCAAGGCTGGAATGAAGACAAAGGCCGCGCTGTTCAGATTCCAGAACCCAAGCCATAAGTAGATAGGGGCCAGATAGCCAATCACGCCGCTCACAGGCAATGTTTTTTCCCGCATCCATAAACGGAAAAAAACATACAGCGTCGCAGCCGTTGTGAGCCCCCCCGCAGCCATGGTAACAGGCCCCAGAATGTCCGGAAGATCAAAGGTTGCATAAGGGATGCCGTAATAATTATGGTCCTGAGCGACAATATTTGTCTTGACCCAGGTCAGCGCCCAGATGGTGTAGGCGTTCACAAGCAAAATCTTTCTTTCGATCGCCTGAAAAAACAATCCCTTCCGCCCGGCCATAACGACCAGAATGCCGAACCCTTGCTTCGCATAGTGCCAGCCCACCAGAAAAAACATCAGATTAACGAGATAGCCCAGAAACATCGTAGCCCCGACCATACCGCCGGCCAGAATCCCGTTCAGCAGGGCGAAAGGAACAATCACCCCGGCGAGGAGATAACGAATTTGAGAGGCCCGGGACATCGCATGCATCTTGTGGGGAAACCCCCGGTAAAATAACTGATAAGAATGCATAAAATGGGGATTATTGACGACAAAAGCGAGATAGAACGCGGCCCAACCAAGCTTGTTACTGACGAGCGGATCGTTAAAAAGCGGGTAGAAATGAAGCAGCGGGATTAAAAGGCTTAGGCCGCCCAGCATCAGAAAATCAAGAGCGGGATGGATCAGGGCGCCGGAAGCTCGTTTGGACGTGGCAGTCACGATATCACCTTTTTCAGCTGGCGGTCGTAAGACGACGATAGGTCAGGGCCTCGGCCACATGGGAACGGTGCAGGACCGGCGGCGCGCCGTCAAGATCCGCGATGGTGCGGGCTACGCGCCACAGGCGATGATATGCGCGAGCCGACAGTTTGAGCGTCTCGGAAGCTTTATGAAACAAGGCCCGGGCGTCTTCGGCCATCGGGGCGTTTTGCTCCAGATCCTCGCCCGACAGACGCGCGTTCAAAACGCCTTTTCCTCTTTGGGTCTGCACGTCTCGGGCAGCGGCGACCCGCGCCGCCACGGTTTCCGAGGACTCTCCGGCGGCCTGGCCCATTAGATCCGCGACCCGCACGGGCGGGACGTCGACCTGAATGTCGATCCGGTCCAG
>JAGRJZ010000286.1 GCA_020442505.1 Alphaproteobacteria bacterium
CTGGGTATGATGCCCCACCCCGAAAACGCTACGCAGGGCCATCAGGGGAACGAAACGGGCCTGCCGCTGTTCGAAGGCATGTTCGCCGCGCTGGGCTGAGGGCCCTGTCCCCGATAAACGCAGAGGGGCCGGCGTTTCCAGAGGAGCTTCCACCGTTTTTCCGTACAAAGTTAATAAAATTTTAACGGATTTTTTACCATTTTGTAAGAAAATGGCGGAAATGATCGGTGGAAAAGGGTCCGATGACGAACGGGGTTCCAAACAGAAAAGCGGTTCAGCAAGCGATCGAAAGCCGGCGCTTTCCCGGTTTGTCGGACGTGCAATATCGTGAGCAGATCGCCACTTATCTTTCTGCCTGGAGCGGTCAGACGGTGCGTCCCGGCGAGGCCAGCTATGATGCCGGCGTAGATGACTTTATCCAGAAATTCGATCAAAACCCCCAAAATCTTCATCTTGCGGCGCCGACGCATGATAATCTGGCGATGTTTCTGGATTACGTGCGGATGGCTTTGTTTGAGAAAACCGCGGCGCAAAGCTCCAATCCAGCCCTTTTTCAGCCGGAAATTATGGCCACGCGCGCCCGCTATGCGCTGGATGCCCCCCGGACGCCCGCGCCCGTACCGACGCCTGTCGTGGCGGTGGCTCCTCCGGCTCCGCCACAGCCATTCCTCAGCGATCCGATCCCGGCCTATGCGATCGAAAATCCGCCGGCGGATATGGTCGCGGGTGAATATATGAAAACAACTTTGCCGGCCGTGATCGAGATGAACGGTCGCGGGAGCCCGGAATCACAGATGCTCCTGAATGATCTCGCGGAGTACAACGCCGCCAGTCCGGAGGAACGAAAAGACCCGCGTTTTGCGCAGTTAAACGACATTCGTAACGCCGTCGAGCTCTATGAGGCCATGCCGGTCACGGAAGATGAAATCCAAGCCGTGCAGACCGAGCAACGGGCCGAATTCGAGCGGCTGGGGATTTCCGTCAGCCCGTCCCCCGATCACGTGATCCGCCACAGCATCGCCACGCAGAAGTTGAACGCACTGGCCAATGGCACAAAGACCGCCGCGGAGCTTGGGCTGAACGCGAATACGACGGCGAAGATCTCGGCCGATCCGACGATGCTCGCGCCGTTACGCATGACGGACGAAAAAGTCGTGGCGCTGGCAGAACGCTGGGGCACGAGCC
>JAGRJZ010000287.1 GCA_020442505.1 Alphaproteobacteria bacterium
GACGCCATTCTGCGCGGTGCCCGGCTCGACGGCGCGAATTTGATCGACGCAAACCTGTCGGAGGCCGTTCTGGACGATGCCTGTCTTCAGGGGGCCTCCCTGCAAAACGCCTGCTTTTACGGAGCGTCCTTGCGGCGGGCCTGTTTTACGGACGCCGCGTTCGGTGCAACGGATATCGGAGGCGCGCGCATAGACGGCGCGATTTTTTCGACCCTGTCGGCATTGCTGCTAAATTTCCGGAGTTGCGAGACCATGGAGGCTTGCCGCTTTATCGGTCCCGCCGAAGAAACTTCGGTTTTTTCCCAGCCGCCGATCGTTATTTCCGGTCTGCCTGACATCATTGCGTTTATCGGGCCGCATATAAAGATCGGACAGAAAGAATATTTTTGTCATAAAAAAATGTTGACAGAGGAAAAATAACATCGTAAATATACAACCGTATATTGTATATACCCATCGTGACTTTTTTGTGTGTGGTCTGAGCCATGATGCTATACATGAGGCTGGGCCGCTTGTGCGCCGTCCATATAGAATGCAATCTTGAATTGTCTTTGCATCCTGTCTGGGCCGTTCAGAGCGACCGGCGGGAACTCATTCTGGACGGGCCGTATTGCCGGGTCATTGTCACCCCGCGTGGCCGTCTGGCCGAACACGCAGGACCACGAACCGATGACGACAGCGGCGACGAGCACCAAAACATTCCTCGCGCTTTTGCGCGTGATACAGAAGATAGACTCCGAATTTCCCTTGCAATACGCAATTTGCCTGGGGGAGATCGCTCTTGACGAGGGGTTGTCCCTGACGGATTTGTCCCTCCGGACCGGAATGCCACTTTCGACCGTCTCCCGGATCGTCGGGGCGCTCTCCTCTCATCGCCAGCGAGGCGTTCCCTATGACCTGGTAAAGGTTTCCATCGTCCCGGAAGAACGCCGCCGCAAGGAATTACGCCTGACGCCCCGGGGGCACGACATTATCGCCGTCGTCGAAGATATCCTGTCGCAAACCCGGCCGGAACGCCTGCGCGCCTGAGGCCGCGAGTTTTTCCTTCCGGCGCGCTCAACGAATGACTTGATAGCCGTGCCCGCTTCCCCTATGAATAATAACCGTGTGCGCCCGTGGCGGAATGGTAGACG
>JAGRJZ010000015.1 GCA_020442505.1 Alphaproteobacteria bacterium
GAGGAATGCTCCGGCCCCTGGCCTTCATAGCCGTGCGGCAGCATCACCGTCAGACCAGACATCCGTAGCCATTTATGCTCCCCGCTTGAAAGAAACTGGTCGAAGATAACCTGCGCGCCGTTGGCGAAATCCCCGAACTGCGCTTCCCAAATCGCCAGCGTGTTCGGCTCTGCCAGCGAAAAACCGTATTCAAACCCCAAAACGGCAAATTCGGAAAGCGGACTGTCATGCACCTCGAACTTGGCTTGGTCTGGCTTGATATTTTGCAGCGGCAGGTATTTATCTTCTGTTTCCTGATCGTACAAGATCGCGTGGCGGTGAGAGAACGTCCCCCGTCCGCAATCCTGCCCGGACAGACGCACGGGGTAACCTTCTTCAACCAGACTGGCATAAGCAAGAGTCTCGGCCGTGCCCCAGTCGAAGTCCTTTCCCGATTTGAACATGTCTTTTTTGGAGTCCATTTGACGAACGAGCTTCGGGTTGAGGTGAAACCCTTCCGGAACGGTTGTGAGCGCCAATCCGAGCGCTTGTGCCTGTTTTGCAGTGATGGCCGTTTTTCCCCGGCGCGCGTCGCCGGAGGCGACTTTCAAATCGCGCCACGCCCCTTTTAGATAATCTGCCTTGCCGGGTTTGTAGCTTTTGGTCGCGGCGAAGGCTTCCTCCAGATAGGCGTTGAATTCGTCCACCATTGTCTGCGCCTCGGGCTCGGAGAGAACGCCCTCGCCGATGAGACGTGCCGCGTATTGCATCCGGGTCGTTTCATGCGATTTGATGGTTTTGTACATGATAGGCTGGGTAAAAGCCGGTTCGTCCCCCTCGTTATGTCCGAAACGGCGATAGCAGAACATGTCGATGACGACGTCTTTTTTGAAGGTCTGACGAAACTCGGTCGCAATTCGGGCCACGTGCACGACGGCCTCGGGGTCGTCGCCGTTGACGTGGAAGATCGGCGCGGAAAGCATTTTCGCAACATCGGTCGGATAGGGTCCCGAGCGGGAAAATTGCGGGCGGGTGGTAAAGCCGATCTGGTTGTTGATGACGATATGAATCGTTCCGCCGACGCGGTAGCCAGGCAAATCCGAGATCATCAGCGTTTCAGCAACGATCCCCTGACCGGCCATTGCGGCATCTCCGTGCAGAAGAATCGGCATGACTTGTTCCGATTCGAAGTCATCTCGCTGAACCTGTTTGGCCCGGACCTTGCCGATGACGACCGGGTTGACGGCCTCGAGATGCGAGGGGTTGGCCGTCAGCGACAGGTGGATAACGTTTCCGTCGAAATCCCTGTCGGACGAGGTGCCGAGGTGGTATTTCACATCGCCGGAGCCCAGAACATCCTCTCCGGTAGAGGGAATACCCTGAAATTCCGAAAAAACGGCGGTAAAGGGCTTGCCCATGACGTTTGTCAGGACGTTGAGGCGACCCCGGTGCGCCATGCCGATGACGACTTCCT
>JAGRJZ010000016.1:0-598 GCA_020442505.1 Alphaproteobacteria bacterium
GCCGTTCACCTACAGCCATGCGAAGCTGATTTTGCTGGGGATGGTCGCGTTGACGGCCGTCGCGGTGTACGGGATCACGAAGATTCAAATCAACGACAACCCGGTAAAGTGGTTTTCTCAAAGCCATAAGATCCGGGTCGCCGACAAGACGCTGAACGAGCGTTTTGCCGGAACCTATATGGGATACCTGACCCTCGCCCCGGCAGGGGAAGCCCAAAGCGCCGCGGCGATCGTTCCGGATCTGAAAAAGGATCTGATCGGGATCGGGACCTACGCGGCGGTTGATACCGCCAAACAGATCGACACGCTTGCCGCGGAGGGGNNCCTCCCGCGCGGATCTTCTGGCGGGTTTGCAGGCCTATGCCGAGGAACAAATGGACACGGTCGCCGAAGACGCGCTGTACGACCAGTGGGATGAAATCGCACTGTGGCTGAACGAAAAAGCCGCGCAAAGCGAAGTGTTCAAGGATCCCGCGGTTTTAGGCTATATCGAGAAATTGCAGGACTATCTGCTGGAGACCGGCCTGGTCGGGAAATCCAACGCCTTGCCGGATATCATCAAAACCGTGCACCGCGAATTGCTTTTGGGGGAGGAGAA
>JAGRJZ010000016.1:634-12296 GCA_020442505.1 Alphaproteobacteria bacterium
TGGCGCAGACTTTGATCACCTATCAGAACTCCCATCGGCCGGACGATCTGTGGCATTTCGTGACGCCGTCTTACGATCGCGTATCTCTGTGGATCCAGATGAAAAGCGGCGACAACAAGGATATGAACAAGGTCGTCGCGGCGGTGGAGGCCTTCTTCGCCGAAAATCCGCCGCCCGTCGCGCTGGACCACGACTGGTTCGGCCTGACCTATATCAACACGGTCTGGCAGGACAAAATGGTCTCCGGCATGGCCGAGGCCTTCGCCGGTTCCTTCGTGATCGTTCTGGCCATGATGGTGTTCTTGTTCCGCTCGCTCCTCTGGGGGGCTCTGAGCATGATCCCGCTGACGATCACGATCGCCTTCATTTACGGTTTGATCGGTCTGATCGGAAAGGATTACGACATGCCCGTGGCGGTCCTGTCGTCGCTCTCGCTCGGGTTGGCGGTCGATTACGCGATTCACTTCCTGGCCCGCGGACGCGAGATGCAAAAGAAATACGGCAGCTGGAAAGACACCGTCGGCCCCCTGTTCGGGGAACCCGGCCGGGCCATTGCGCGGAACGTCATTATTATCGGCGTCGGGTTTTTACCGCTTCTGGCCGCGCCGCTCGTGCCGTATAAAACGGTTGGATTTTTCATCTCCGCGATTTTGCTCTTTGCGGGGGTGGCCTCCTTGATTATTCTGCCGGCGCTGATCACGCTCCTCGAGCCGTGGCTTTTCAAAAAGACCGGCGGGAAAAAAGCCTGACGGGTTTTCGTCACGGCGCTGAAAGAACGGACCGATGGATCGTCTCGCCGAACAAGCCGCCGCCGCGATCGCGCTTTTGCCCGATCATGAAACCTATGGCCGGGTCACGAAGGTCTTGGGTCTTCTGGTCGAGATCGTGGGCTTCGGAACGGATTTGTCGATCGGCTCCCTCGTGCATCTGCGCCCCGGCGAGGACGACGACATCCCCTGCGAAGTGGTCGGATTTCGGGACGGTCATGCGCTGCTTTTGCCCTTCGGGTCGCTGGAGGGCGTTTCTCTTGGCTGCCGGGCCGTGATCCAGAACACGAAGCCCGTTCTTACCCCGGACGAGCGGTGGCTGGGGCGTGTCGTGAACGGCATGGCCCAGCCGATCGACGGCAAGGGCCCGCTGCCGCAGGGGGGGCATCCCGTCCCGCTGCGCAATGCTCCACCGCCGCCGCATTCGAGGCAGCGCATGGGAAAGCAGCTTGATTTGGGCGTACGGGCGGTCAACACGTTTCTGGCGACCTGCCGGGGTCAACGGATGGGGATTTTCTCTGGCTCGGGTGTGGGGAAGTCCGTCCTGCTGTCGATGATGGCCCGGTATACGGAAGCCGAAATCGCCGTGATCGGCCTGGTCGGGGAACGGGGCCGGGAGGTTCAGGAATTTCTGGAGGATGATCTAGGCCCTGAAGGGCTCAAAAAAGCCGTGGTCGTCGTGGCGACCGGCGACGAACCCGCACTGATGCGGCGGCAAGCCGCCTATACGACGCTGGCCGTGGCCGAATATTTCCGGGATCGGGGAAAACAGGTGCTGTGCCTGATCGACTCTGTGACGCGTTTCGCTATGGCGCAGCGGGAAATCGGTCTGTCCGCGGGGGAGCCCCCCACTGCCAAAGGATATCCGCCCACCACTTTCGGAGAGCTCGCCCGGCTTTTGGAGCGTGCCGGGCCGGGCGCGCCGGGAAAAGGGTCGATCACCGGTCTGTTCGCCGTGTTGGTCGAGGGCGACGACCATAACGAGCCGATCTCCGACGCGGTCCGGGGGATCGTAGACGGCCATATCGTGATGGATCGTAAAATCGCCGACCGGGGGCGCTATCCGGCCATCGACGTGTTGAAGTCGGTCTCCCGCTCCATGCCGCGGGCCCTGAGCGACGATCAAAACGCGGTGTTGCGCCGGGCCAAGCAAATCGTCACGGCCTACGAAGATATGGAAGAATTGATCCGGCTGGGGGCCTATCGCAAGGGAAGCGATCCCAAGGTCGACGAAGCCATCCGCCTGTACCCGCAGATCGAGGCTTTTCTGGCCCAGGACAAAGACGACCGTACCACCGTCGCCGAAAGCTTCGACCGTCTGGGCAAAATCCTCTCGGATCCTAACGCGCGATGAGGACCTGATAGAAATGATAGCTGCCGGCGGGCGGGTCGTTGTCGCCCTGAAAGCAGGCGGCGTGAAGGGATTGCAGCTCCGTATCCCCCGGCGCGGCGGTATAACCGAGCGTCTCCGTCGCGGTATAGGTCCCGGTAAACAGGGTCGCCATGTCCACGTCGCCCGTGTCCTTCGGCGGGGCGCCGCCCGGGTTTGCGATCCCGAGCTGGTCGTTGATCGTGGTGCAGATCGTCTTTTTCAACCAGGGCACGACCAGCACCAGATCCGGATCCGTCGTGCCGATTCCGACGACGTTGTTCTCCCCGCTGACGACATAGCCGCCATAGCCGCTCTGGGCGCTTTGGGCGGTGTCGAACCAGTCGGCGTCGGGCGCCCGGTGGTTTAAGCCGTCGCCGGCCGCAAAGATCCGGCAACGCGTCACGGTGCAATTGGCGTTGGCGTATCCCGCCACGAAATCGTTTTCGAAGCTGATCTCCGTATCGTCGAAACCGTCGATCCGGAGGCCCTGCACCGCGCGGCGCCAGCTATTTGCGAATTGCAGAATATCGGTGGCGGCGGTCTTCGCGACTTCTTTGCCGATGCTGTCCGGATCGCCGCTGCGCATGATGTTGCCCACGGCCAGACTCAGCGCCGCGAACAAGGCGACCGCTAAAAACAGGTAGAAAATAACGCTGCCGCGCTGGAGGTCGTGGTCCGTCATCAGTCCATCACTCCGTTATTTCGAAAAGCGCGTCGATCTCGACCGCGACGCCAAGGGGCAAAGACGGCGCCCCCACGGCGAAACGGGCGTGTCTTCCGGCGTCGCCCAAAACCGCCACCATCAAATCCGAGGCACCGTTTATCACCTGCGGGTGGTCGATGAAGGCGGGCGTGCAATTGACGAACCCGCCCAACTTGACGCAGCGTTTGACTCGGGACCAGTTGCCGTCCACCGCCGCTTTGAGCTGCGCCAGGATGTTCAATCCGCAGGCCCGGGCGGCTTCGGCGCCCTCTGCCACGGTCATCGTCTCGCCCAGCCGGCCTTGATGCATCGGGACGCCGTTTACGAACGGAATCTGACCTGCGATATAGACCGTGGTGCCGGCAATCACATAGGGAACGTAGTTGGCGGCCGGGGGTGCGGCCCGCGGCAGGTCGATCCCCAATGCCGTCAGTCGGGCTTCGATGTCGTGCATGGTTGTGGTCCCTTGTTGATTATTCGTCCTTTTTAAGTCATTCTTATCGGAACGAAAAGGCAAAACCATGAAATTTTTAAAACGGATTTTGGGGGTTCTCTCGCCGGTGCATATCGGCTGGGTGACCATGACGCAGGGCTTGTATGTCGGCACGGACGGCGCCGGGAATAAATATTATCGCGGCCGGAAAAAGCGGCCCGGCTACAAATATGAGCGCCGCTGGGTGATCTATAAAGGCGCGCCCGAGGCCTCGAAAGTCCCGCCGGAATGGCATGGCTGGCTGCATCATCAAACGGATATCGTACCGGAAAAAACCGGAGAGTCTTTCCGCCGCACGTGGCAAAAGCCGTCCCGGCCGAATATGACCGGAACGTCCGCCGCGTATCGTCCGCCGGGACATGTCTTGAAGGGCGGGCATCGCCCGGCCGTGACAGGCGAGTACGAGGCCTGGATTCCTCCGCGATCGTGACCGGCCATGGCGGATTCGGACATCGAAACACTCATCAAGGCCATGGCCCGGCTCCCGGGACTGGGGCCTCGCTCGGCCAAGCGGGCCGTTTTGCATCTTTTGACGAACCGGGACAAGGCGCTGGCCCCGCTTTTGCGGGCGCTGGAAAACGCGCAAAGCAACGTCCGGGAATGCGGCGTATGCGGGAATCTGGACTCGGTCGATCCCTGCCGCGTGTGTCAGGACCCGAAACGGGAGGCCGGGACCCTGTGCGTGGTGGCCGGGGTGGCGGATCTCTGGGCGATCGAGCGCACCCGCGCCTATAAAGGCCGCTATCATGTTCTGGGCGGGATTTTAAGCGCCCTGGACGGGATCCGGCCCGAGGACCTGCGGATCGCCGCCCTGCTTGAGCGTTTGAAGGCCGATCCGGCGCAGGAAATCATTCTGGCGCTGAGCGCGACGGTGGACGGGCAATCCACCGCGCATTATCTGGCCGACCGGATACGGGCCGCCGCCCCCACGGTCAAGATCACGCGTCTGGCCCACGGCGTACCGGTGGGCGGAGAGCTTGACTATCTGGACGACGGCACTATCGCCACGGCCCTGCGATCCCGGGGTTAAGACAGCTATTCCTTTTCCGAGATATAGACGTTGCCGTCGGCGCTCGCGCACAGCGCCGAGAGATGCGTGTACAGCCCGACCTTCGGCCCGCCGATGGAAAAATCGTAATAGGTGTCCGCCGGGAAGTAATGATCCGCCGCCGTGGCCGTAACGCCCGGCCCGCCGAATGTCAGATAGACGGCCTCGGTCGCGTAGACGCTGACGACGCGGGTGTCTTCGTCGAAGGCGACCGTGTTGCGAGCCGCGATCGTGGTGGTGGGGGCAAGCGTATGCGCCCCGGATTCCTTCAGCCGGACGGCCGGGATGACCTGGTTGAAGGAATCGGTCGGTAAAACGGTAGGCATAAGAAAATCTCCTTTCGTGAAAAGTTACATAATAAGGCATGGCGTGAAAAAAGCCCGGCGCAACGGCCGGGCTTCGAAGGCAAAATTCAGGTGCAAAGAGAGTCTGTGCCCGGACAATATGTTCTCTTATTGTTCTTTTGTCAAGGCCCCGGTTTTATGTACCCGGGGTGGCTGATCAAGAAAACAGGAAACCGCCCTCTTTTCCCTGTGTTTTTTTGGCGAGGCGTGCTATAAAAATCTGTTCACAAAAGCCCGGAAATCTGCGGATCTGGAAAAATAAAAAAGGATAAGACACATCATGACCGAAGCGGCCAAGGACAGCCTTCCGGAAAGTAACGATTACGGCGCGGATTCGATCAAGGTCCTCCGCGGTCTCGAGGCCGTGCGCAAGCGGCCGGGCATGTATATCGGCGACACGGATGACGGGACGGGTCTGCACCACATGGTGTACGAGGTCGTGGATAACGCGATCGACGAATCGCTGGCCGGGCATTGCGACAGGATCGACGTGATTCTGAACGCGGACGGCAGCGCGACCATCAAGGATAACGGCCGCGGCGTGCCGGTCGACATCCATAAGGAAGAGGGCGTCTCGGCCGCGGAAGTCATCATGACCCAGCTTCATGCCGGGGGAAAGTTCGACCAGAATTCCTACAAGGTCTCCGGCGGGTTGCACGGGGTCGGGGTGTCGGTCGTCAACGCTTTGTCGGAATATCTAGATCTGCGTATTCGCCGCGACGGCAAGGAATGGTTCATGCGCTTCAAGGGCGGGGAGGCGACCGCGCCGCTGGCCCCCGTCCGGGATCTGGAGTCCGACGAACGCAACGGAACGGAAGTGACGTTTCTGCCTTCGCCGGCAACGTTTACGATGACGGAGTTTGACTTTAGCACGCTGGAGGGACGTCTGCGCGAGCTGGCCTTTTTGAATTCCGGCGTGAATATCTATTTGACCGATAACCGCGGGGAAACAGAAAAAGTCTCTCATTTCCACTACGAAGGCGGGATCGAGGAATTCGTTCGCTATCTGGACCGGAACAAGAATTCGCTTCTCTCCCGGCCGGTTCCGGTCTACGCCGCGGACGAGGACAGCGGCATTACGGTCGAAGCTTCGCTGGAATGGACCGACGCGTACCACGAGACCATGCTGTGCTTCACCAACAACATCCCGCAGCGNNCCAACAACATCCCCCAGCGCGACGGGGGAACCCATTTGCAGGGCTTCCGCTCGGCCTTGACCCGCGTCATCACCAAATACGCCGAAGACACCGGAATTTTGAAAAAGGAAAAGGTCAAACCGACCGGGGACGACATGCGCGAGGGGCTGACATGCGTCCTGTCCGTCAAGGTGCCGGATCCGAAATTCTCCTCTCAGACGAAGGACAAGCTGGTGTCTTCCGAAGTGCGGCCTGTCGTGGAGGGCGCGATTGCCGAGTATCTCGGCACGTGGTTCGAGGAAAACCCCGCCGAATCCAAAAAAATCGTCTCCAAGATCGTCGAGGCGGCCGCCGCCCGTGAAGCCGCTCGCAAGGCGCGCGAGATGACAAGGCGTAAAGGCATTATGGACGTGTCCAACCTGCCCGGGAAGCTGGCGGATTGTCAGGAGCGCGACCCGGCCAAATCCGAGATTTTCATCGTGGAGGGGGACTCGGCGGGCGGGTCCGCGAAATCGGGCCGCGATCGGAAGACCCAGGCGATCCTTCCTCTGCGGGGGAAGATCCTGAACGTGGAGCGCGCCCGTTTCGACCGGATGTTGGGCAACCAGGAAATCGGGACGATGATCACGGCGCTCGGCACCTCGATCGGGAAGGAGGAGTTCAACATCGAAAAGCTCCGCTATCACAAAATCGTCATCATGACCGATGCCGACGTGGACGGGGCGCATATCCGTACGCTGTTGCTGACCTTCTTTTTTCGGCAAATGCCGGCGCTGATCGACGGCGGGTTCGTCTATATCGCCCAGCCGCCGCTTTACAAGGTCAGCCGCGGGAAGAGCGAGACGTATCTGAAGGACGATCCGGCGCTGGAGGATTATCTGATCGCCGCCGCCGTCGACGATTTGACCTATACCGATGTGAACGGCGCGGGGCGCCGCGGCGCCGATCTGCGCGATTTGCTGGAAAATGCCCGAAAAATACGTCCCTCGATCGACGCGCTGGCCCGGAAATGCGGCAGCGCCGCTTTGGTGGAGCAGACCGCCTGTGCCGGGGCGTTCGCGGAGGAGCCGTCTCAGGCCCTGGCCGACGCGATCGCGGCCCGGATGGACGCCCGGGAAATCGAAAAGGAACGGGGCTGGAGGGGGGAGTACACCCCTGTCGGGGGGTACGTGTTGACACGTACGCTGCGCGGGGTGACGGACACGCTCCGCCTGTCCGCGGAGCATATCCGGAGCGCCGATGCGCGGCGCTTGGACGGGGTGAAGGCCGATCTGGTCGAGAACTACCCCGGTCGGGGACGCCTGACGGGGAAAGACGGCAAGGCCATCGCGCGAATCCACGGGCCGTTAGAGCTTCTGGAGACCGTGCTGGCGAACGGACGCAAGGGTCTGACGATCCAGCGTTACAAGGGTCTGGGGGAAATGAACCCGGAGCAGCTCTGGGAAACCACGCTGGATCCGACCGTGCGCACGTTGTTGCAGGTCACGATCAAAGACGCCGAAAAGGCCAACGAGCTGTTTTCCACCTTGATGGGCGATGTCGTCGAACCCCGCCGGGAGTTCATTCAGGAAAACGCGTTGAAGGTTGCGAATCTGGATGTGTAGGGACACTGAATGGCCTTTCGGACCGAAGAGATAACGCACGGCAACATCGAAACTGCCTGGACCTTGTTTAACGCGCTTTGCGACGAACAGGACAGCCGGAGATACCTGGCGTCGTCGTTTGAACAATTCCGGGACTCTTTCCTGGCAAACGGAGCCGCGTTATATCGCTGTCGGACTCATCAACCGGCGACCGGCTTTTGTGGCGTTTACATTACGCAGCCGAAACGGAAAACGTCTTGCAAGACCGATCAGTGCGCGATACATGCATGCCAAGGAGGCGAAAAACTATGGACAAGAGAAAAGTACCGATCTTTAGAACCGACGAGGAAGCCGAAACGTTTCTGGAACAGGACTTATCCGATCTGGATTTCTCCCAGTTCAAGCCCGTGCATTTCGAGCTGAGGAAAAAGGACAAACAGGTCAACCTGCGCATGCCTGAGGATTTGCTGGAAGCTGTCAAAGCCCGTGCGGCAGCGGAGGGTACCCCCTACCAGCGCTATATCCGCCACGTCGTCGAACGGGCGTTGCAGGAAAACTGGCGCGTTTAGAGACGGTTCTTCAAAAATCAACGCATTTACCGTCTTTTTCCCAGTCGCCGTAGCGGGTAGGCTCCGGCCCTGCGGTGCGGCCGCCGATTTCCCGGAAGAGCGGGCGTGCCGGCGGCGGCTCCGACGGAGAAGGGCCGGCCGGGTCTGTGGCCATTTCTTGCGAATCGGGGGTTTTCTTTTCCTGTGTCATGGCTCTAATATGGCGCGACAAAGGACGAGGGAAAAGAAAAAAATGGACAGTCTGAATCCTTACCGGGAAAGAATAGACGCGCTGGACGACCAGATCATCGCGCTTTTGGCCGCGCGCTACGACGTGATTCGAGAGGTCGGCCATTTCAAGGCGGCTCGGGGCATTTCCCCGATTTTACCCGACCGCGTGGTCGCCGTGCGCGAGCGCGCCGTGCAGACCGGCGCGGAGCGGGGGCTGGACCCGGATTTCGTCCGTCGGCTTTACACCCTGATGATCGACCACGCGCACGACATCGAAAAAAGCATCATCCATGGTTGATCCCGCAAGCCAGCGTCCGGAAGGTATCGCGGCGCGCAAGGTCGCGGTTGATCTTCTCGCCCAGGTCCTGGACAAGGGACAACCGCTCGATTCGCTGCTGGACAGCGATCCCGGTTTTCGCGCCACTGTCACCCGGGACCGCGCTTTTGTACGGATGATCGTTTCCACCGCGCTGCGCCGGTTGGGCCAGATCGACGCTCTGATCGCGCGGGCGATGGACCGGGCCGAGGCGCCCCATCCCCCGCTTTTGCGGCATATTCTACGGGTCGGGGTGGCCCAGATCGCCTTTATGGCCGTTCCGACCTACGCGGTCGTCGATACCGCGGTCCGGCTTGCGGAGGATAAAAACCTGTCCCGTCAGAAGGGGCTTGTGAACGCCGTGCTGCGGCGGGTCGCGGACGATTATCTGGCTGTTTTACCCAAACAGGATGAAGGCCGCCTGAACACCCCGGACTGGCTGCTGCAAAGCTGGATCGCGGATTACGGGATGCGCCGGGCCGGGGAGATCGCGCAGGCGAATTTATCCGAAGCGCCGCTGGACATCACGCTCCGCGACCCGGATAGCCAGTCTTACTGGGCCGGACGGCTGGACGCTGTGGCGCTGCCGATGGGCACGCTCCGTCGGCCTGCGGGGGGAATGGTCTATGAACTGCCCGGTTATGACGAAGGTCTGTGGTGGGTTCAGGACGCCGCCGCTTCCTTGCCCGCGACCCTGTTCGGGGATATCGAAGGGGCAATGGTTCTTGACCTCTGCGCGGCGCCCGGGGGGAAAACCGCGCAGCTTGCCGCGCTGGGGGCGGACATCGTCGCGCTGGACCGGTCCGTGACGCGCCTCAAACGCCTGCGAGAGAACCTGGATCGCCTGAAACTTGCGGAAAAAGTGCGGGTCGAGGCCGCCGATGCCGGTGTCTGGCAACCGAAGGAAAAAGCGGATTTTGTGATGCTGGACGCGCCCTGCACCGCGACGGGGACGATTCGGCGCCACCCGGACGTATTGCATCTGAAAACGCCGCAGGACATGGCCCGGCTGTGTGAGACGCAGGCCCGGATTTTGCGAAACGCGAGCGCGATGCTGGCCCCCGGCGGGACATTGATCTACTGCACCTGTTCCCTTCAGAAAGACGAGGGCGAACGGCAGATCGACGCGTTTCTGGCTGCGGAGGACGGCTTTTCCCGTGTGCCCGTCGATCCCTCCGAAATCGGCGGGCTGGCCGAGGCCGTGACGGCGGAGGGAGACGTGCGTCTTCTCCCCGATCACTTCGCCCCCCAGGGCGGCATCGACGGATTTTATATCTGCCGACTGCGCAAAACTGGGTGAGATTTTGAAAAAAGGTTCAGTTGCAGACCCGTCCGGCGCGGTTTTTAAAGGGAATGACGATGCCTTGATTTGTCATCCTCACAACGCGTCCCGCAGGAACGCCAGGGATCGGCTGCGGGCGGTGGCGGCGGTCTCGGGGCAATAGGCCTCGCCCCCGATTCGGGAGAACGCATGTCCCTTCCCGGGATAGCTATAGATCGTGACCTGCGGATGGTCCGCCAACCCGGCCTTCACGACTTCCTGCTGTTCGTGGGTCACGAATTTGTCTTCCTCCGCGATATGCAGCATCAACGGTTTTTTGATCCCTGGGGCTTCGGACAGGAATTTGTCGATCTCCACCCCGTAATAACCCACCGCCGCGTCGATATCCGTGCGGCAGGCCATCAGATAGGCCAGCTTCCCGCCCAGGCAAAACCCGACGCAACCGACCTTGCCGTTGCTGTCTTCGTGGTTTTTGAAAAAGGTCGCGACCGCGTCCAGATCTTCGATCCCCTGATCGACGGCGAAGCGCTGATAGAGGTCAAAGGCCTTTTGCCATTCGGCCTCCGTCCGGTCGGTCAGCTGCACCCCCGGTTCCAGCCGCCAGAACAAATCCGGCGCCACGGCGATGAACCCGTCCCGGGCGTAGTTGTCGCAGCGCTGGCGTATTTCGGCGTTGATCCCGAAAATCTCCTGGATGACGATGACGACCGGCGCGGGCGTGACGGCCGGCATGGCCACATACGCGCCCATCGCGCCGCCGTCTTTGGTGGAAAGGGTGATGTCGGTCATAAGCGTGGCTCCTCTTGCGCTGTGAGCCGCGAGTGTACGATCCCCGACGGCCTTTGTCCATACGCTTAGCTGGCCAGCAGATATCCGATGCCGGTTTGCTGGGCTCTGATATCTGGAGCCATCGCCATGTTCCAAATGATTTGTTTGATACGGGGTTCCGCCGCTTCCGAATACAAAAGCGTGACCGAGGCGTCGGCCTCGCCGGCCGCGCGTCTGTAGGAGGCACGAATCCCCGTGATGGTCCTCATGACGATACCGTCCGGAAGGTCCGGATTTTGGAGCGGATCGGATAACACGGCGATCGCGGCAGACCTGCTCGCAAGCTGTTGGATGGCTGTTTCTTGATCTACGAGAATGCTTCGGGCGATACGGCCATATAACAAATCCCCAAACCCTGCAAAAAGAAAGGCCTCTCTCAGTCGGCCATAAGGATCGCGGGCCTCCTCCGCCACGGCGATGGGAATCGTCATTGTTTTTTCTCCCGTTGCGCCGGGGTTTCGCCGCTTGAGCGGTCCAGCATCATGCGGTATCCGTCCGCGCCGCTCTTCAAAAACCGGGCCACGCGGGAGACCGTCGCGGTGCTGGCGCCCGTTTGCGCGGCGATCTCCCGATAGGATCGTTTTCCGGCGTATAAAAGCCGGGCGATCTCCCACCGTTCGGCCATCGCCACGATTTCCTGCGGTGTACAGAGATCGAACAAAAATGCCCGCGTCTCCGCCGCGTCGCGTAGATCCGTCAGCGCGGCGTAGAGCGCTTCGATCCGGTTGTCTTTCGAGGGGTCCTTTGTCATTGTTATCATGTGTTATCATACTAATACAAAATCCGTCAAGAAAAATTTTTCGGCAAGGGGAAAAGCTGTTATGGTGGGGCGAAAATGCTTCCCAACCCCAAGGAGACGTCCGCTATGAAAGTCACTATCGACATCGACTGTACCCCTGCGGAAGCCCGGCAGTTTGTCGGCTTGCCCGATATCGCGCCGCTTCAGGCAAAAATGATGGAGGAGCTGGAGGCTCGCATGGCCGAGAATATCCGCTCCCTCGATCCGGAGAC
>JAGRJZ010000016.1:12373-13692 GCA_020442505.1 Alphaproteobacteria bacterium
GGCGCCACGACGAAAGCCGGTCATGAATAGCGACACGATTTTTGCGCCTGCCACTGCGCCGGGGCGGGCCGGAATCGCCGTTGTTCGGGTGTCCGGCCCTGCGGCGGGGGACAGTCTGTGCGCCTTGACCGGCAAGCCTGCGCCGGGGGAGCGGACGATGGTGATGCGGACGCTGCGCGATCCTGTTTCACGTGAAACAATCGACCATGCGCTTGTCCTGACGTTTTCCGCGCCCGCCAGTTTCACCGGAGAAAACGTGGTGGAGTACCATCTTCACGGCTCTCCGGCTGTGCTGAAGGGGCTTTTGGCGGCCCTGGGCGCGCAGACGGATCATCGCCTTGCACAGCCGGGGGAGTTCACCCGTCGGGCGTTTGAAAACGGTAAAATGGATTTGACCGCCGCCGAAGCCGTGGCCGATTTGATCAACGCCGAAACCGCCGTGCAAAAAGCCCAGGCCCTGGCCCAGATGGACGGGGCGCTGGCCCGGCTTTACGACGGCTGGTGTGCGCGTTTAACCCGCGGGCTGGCGCATCTGGAGGCCGATCTCGATTTTCCCGACGAAGACCTGCCCGAGGGCGTCGCGGCACAGATTCGGTCGGATCTGGCGGCGCTTCTATCCGAAATAGCGGCGCATATGGACGATAACCGCCGGGGGGAGCGTCTGCGCGACGGAGTTCACATCGCCGTGATCGGGGAACCGAACGCCGGGAAATCCAGCCTCGTCAATGCGCTGGCGCGCCGCGACGTGGCGATCGTTTCTCCCGAGGCCGGAACGACGCGCGATATCATCGAAGTGCACATGGATCTGAACGGCTATCCGGTTATTCTCGCGGACACGGCGGGCTTGCGCCCGTCTCAGATTGGCGAAGACGGCCAGGAAGGCATCGAATCCGAAGGGATTCGCCGCGCGATTCAAAGGGCGAAAGACGCCGACATCAAGCTGCTGGTCTTTAACGGCGCGCAATTGCCGGATTTGAACATGTATACCCTCGAAATGGCGGATGACAACGCTATCGTGGCGATCAACAAAATGGATGTCTATGACGGAACGATCCCGACCATTAACGGCCAGAAACCGGTCGCGCTGTCGGTCCGGAACGGGGAGGGGCTGGACAAGCTTCTGAAAATTCTGGGCGAGAAAACGGCCAGCCTGATCGGGCGTCGGGAAACCCCGTCTTTGACCCGGGCCCGCCACCGCGAAGCGCTGGAGGATTGCCGCGAAGCTTTAACCCGCGCCCTGACGCAGACCATGTCGGAGCTTATGGCAGAGGACGTCCGCTTGGCCGTTCGCGGGCTGGGCCGCATCACCGGCCGGGTGG
>JAGRJZ010000017.1 GCA_020442505.1 Alphaproteobacteria bacterium
TGATCGGAATACCCGGCTGACATTTCCCGGTTCGAATCGCCAAAGATGATCGGACCGAGACCACATGCGGGGCCTTGGTCAGGACCTCGCCGTGAAAATGCTGGTAGTCGTCCCAGTCATGGGCGACGATCTTGAGAAGGAAATCCGTCTCCCCCGAAAGAACGTAACATTCGCGGACCTGAGGCCAGGTTTGCACGAGGGATTCGAATTTTTTGAGCACTTCGTCCGATTGGCCGTTCAGAGTCACCATCGCAAAAACGGTTACGCCGTAGCCCATAGCCGCAGGGTCGATCCGGGCGTGGTAGCCTTTAATGAAACCGGACTCTTCAAGCGCCCGAATGCGGCGCAGACAGGGGGGGGCGGAAATACCAGCTTCCCGCGCGAGTTCGACATTCGTCATCCGGCCGTTTTCCTGAAGGTTTTTCAGTATTTTCCGATCGATCCGGTCAAGTTTTATGCGCTTCATTTTTCTTTTTCCTGTCTCCGACGCGTAGAGCTTGGTATAAATTTTCTCCCAATCAAGCGCAAGTGTTTTTGAAAGATAATTACAAATGAAATCCTGTTGGATCGTCGTGGAGGAAGGGCTTACGGGTACGGAAAACCAGTGTCTGGGCGTGGCTGCGGCGCTGGGCGTAACGCCGGTGCTCAAACGCATCGGCCTACGTGGACTGTGGCGCTTTGTCTTGCCCTGGCTCGGGTGTGAGCGGCGTGGCAGCTTCACGGGCGATCCGCTGGACGGTCCGTACCCGGACGTCTTGATTGCCGCCGGCCGTAAAGCTATCGCCGCCGCGCGCTACATCAAACGGCAAAGCGGCGGCCGGAGCTTCACCGTGTTTTTACAAAATCCGCGGGTTAATCCGGCTTGTTTCGATCTTGTTGCCGTTCCAGCGCACGACCGGCTGCGGGGAGCAAATGTAATCGTCACGACTGGCGCGCCCAACAGGATAACGCCGGAGGGCCTGGCGGCAGCCCGTGCGCAATGGCAGAGAGCATTCGCCTCGCTTCCCGGGCCCCGCGTAGCCGTTCTGGTCGGCGGAAACAGCAAAACCCACCGCATGACGCCGGCAATTACGCGACAGCTGGCGGAGCAGTTAAGCGCGCTGGATGCCGGGCTTATGGTTACCGCTTCGCGCCGGACGGGAGGAGAAAACCGGAAGATCTTGGAGGCGTACTTTAACTGTCGTCCCGGCTTGCACGGGAATGACCGTATTTATTTCTGGGACGGGAGCGGCGCAAACCCCTATCAGGGGATGCTGGCCTGGGCCGATTATATCCTGGTGACGAGCGACAGCGTTTCGATGATTTCCGACGCGGCCAGCACCGGTAAGCCGGTTTATATGATCCCGCTGGCGGGTCGATCAAGGAAATTCGATCGTTTTTACGCGCGTCTGACGGAAGAAAAAATCGTCCGTCCCTTCGAAGGAAGGCTTGAAAACTGGACCTATAGCCCTATAAATGATTCCGCAGAGATTGCCAGTGAAATCAAAAAACGGATGATATAATGACCGCCACAGAAAATAAACATACCAAAGTCTTGATTATCGGCTCCGGCCCCGCGGGGTATACCGCCGCGATCTATGCCGCGCGGGCCAATTTGTCGCCGATTCTCGTGACCGGGATGCAGCCCGGGGGGCAGCTGACCATTACGGCGGATGTCGAGAACTATCCCGGTTTCGCGGACGCGATCGCGGGGCCGTGGCTGATGGAGCAGATGCAAAAACAGGCCGAAAACGTTGGGACAGAGATCCTCAGCGATTATATCTCGGACGTCGACTTCACGAAGCGTCCCTTCACCGCGAAGGGCGAATCCGGCACGATTTATACCGCTGACACTGTGGTGATTTCGACCGGGGCGCAGGCGCGCTGGCTGGGGCTGGAATCGGAGAAGAAATATCAGGGGTTCGGGGTGTCGGCTTGCGCGACCTGCGACGGATTTTTCTATCGCGGGAAAGAAGTGGCGGTCATCGGCGGGGGAAATTCCGCCGTGGAGGAAGCGTTGTTCCTGACCAATTTCTGTGAAAAAGTGACATTGATTCACCGGCGGGACGCGTTGCGGGCCGAGCGGATTGCACAGGATCGCCTGTTCGCGCATGAGAAAGTGGCGATCGTCTGGGACAGCGTCGTGGAAGAAATTCTGGGTGAGGACGGAAAAGGCGTTACGGGCATCAGGATTAAGAATGTCAAGACCGACGACACGCAGGAGATCGACGTCCACGGGGTCTTTGTCGCCATCGGCCACGACCCTGCCACGAAGCTGTTCAAGGGTAAGGTCGATATGGATGGAGAAGGTTATATTCTCACCGCGCCGGATTCCACCGCCACCAGCGTGCCGGGAGTCTACGCCGCCGGGGACGTGAAAGACAAGACCTACCGCCAGGCCGTCACCGCCGCAGGGATGGGCTGCATGGCCGCGCTGGAAGCCGACCGGTTCATTCATGGCGCCGGCGCGAAACAACAGGAAGAAGAAGCGGCTGCGTAGGTTCTCCGGATATTTCGTTTGCTTTATTGAAGCCTCGGAGTGGTGGGAACGAAAAGTTCTCGTCTTGGGCCGTCTGTGATAATCGGTTGTATCTGCGTGATGATGTCCAGGAAAAACCTTGGCTTAGGGGACCCCAAGCTGTTTGCTTGTTCTACAATGGCGGCCATGTCGGACTTGACCCACCCCTGTTGATCCTTTGGTGTGTAGGGCAAAAGGCTCCGTGTAAGCATCAGAAGATCCCCCGCTCTGGTAAAGTTGAAACCCGGGACGAGCAAGGCTTGTTGATAAAAGCCTCTGGTTTTTGAAGGGTCATGAGCCCTGTGTATTTTTGCCAGCCCCATGTAATTTGTGAAAGCTTGTGGGGGGTTGGTATGGATTACCGCTCTCGATAAACGCACAAGGAGTTCTACACAGGAGAGAACAGCGGGATCGTTTAAATGCTCTCCGAGTAGTGCGCATGCATCGTCATTTCCGGTCTGGATAAGCGGCGTTAGAATCTTCAGCGCTGTTTCCGTGGGGCATTCGTAGTGAAGCAACGATCTTGCGTGCAGGACTTTATAGCGGTCTATCGCCGGCCCGTTTCCTTCTCCGCCCGGATGATGTATGCCCATCTCGGCACCGTACTTATACAGGAAAAGAAGGTCGGGCGCATCCAAGGGATCTGCCCGTGCCACCCTCACAAGATTTTCATACGATTCCACCAGTTTCTGAAGTTCCGAAAAGGGGTGGACGGAGGCAACCATTCTTGGAAATGGCTTGGATATGTCGGCGACAGCTTGTCCGTTTTCGCTTGTCTGTGCAATCTCTCGTGCAAGATCATCGACGATGCCGCTGAATAACGGCGATTTTGTCTTTTTAACGTCACGCCACAACGCAAAGCATGTCTGGGCCCGTGCGATTTCTGTTGCTGGATCGGCGCCTTCTTTTTTCTTCAGCGACGCTTTGATGAGCTTTTCCAGTAATTCAAAAGCGAGGGCCCCAAAGAAATTCAGCTGCGGATCGGTTTCTATGGCATTCTGGATATGGGTGAGCGCCTCACCCAGATTTCCCCCTTCATTTTCAATATGATCTTCCGCGAGATAAAGCAGGCATGTTACTCTATTTCCGGAGTCTTTCCCTTCACTGATATAAGCTTCGCAGTGTTTGATTTTTGCTACTCGTAAGTTCGCGCGGGTTGTATCGTCTGCGTGTGCTTCGTACTCACTCGCCCTGTAAATATTTACAAGGTGGTAATGTGCTTCACTGTCGCCGGATCTGATTTGATCTTTAAGCTTTATAATCTCTTCGAGAGAGGTTCCCATGGTGGTTTCTGCTTACTTGATATAAAAATTTATTATCCATAATGAATTCCACAGTGATTGTCAATTTATATATTTTTCCTATGCAAAATTATGAAACGCGCCCAAGACAGCCTGACGTTTATCCAGATTCGCGCGGGCGAAGGTGTCGAAATGGTTTTGGAGCGTTTCATAGCGGGCGATCCACGCCGGGAGAGAATAATGGTCCCGCAAAGGGGCAAGAGATTCCAGCGCCGCCGGAAGCGGCGTTTGCCGCGCGACGGATCGTAGCACCGCGCCATGGGTCCATAGCATCAGGTCGCAAAAGGCTTGATAGGCGGTTTCCGATCCGGGGCGGGACAGCTTGTCGGATAGTTTGTGGATCGCGGTCCAGGGGCGTTGTGCTTCCTCCGCAAGCAACGGTAAAATCGTTCCCAGCATCGCAAGCCCGTCTTCTTCGGCAATGACGAGACCCCGCCCGGCGCTTCCCGCCGCGATGGCGTAAAGGGTTTCACCGTCCGTGAAAGACAGAGTCGGGTGGGCAGTGCGGATAAGGGTCATAAATTCATTTTGGGCCAGGGGCGGCACGTTTATGACCCGACAACGGGAGCAAATCGTTGGAATTAACGCCCCGATCCGGTGCGTAATCAGGACCAAAAGCGCCTGTTTCGGGGGCTCTTCCAGAATTTTCAGGAGAGCGTTCTGGGCACTGCGATTCATGGTGTCCGCGTCGTCCACGATCACGATCCGCCAACCGCCTTGGGCAGCGGTCATCCGCAGGAAGGGAGCGGCTTTACGGACCGCGTCAACGGAAACGCCGCTTTTTTGTCGCCCGGTTTTTTCGTCGGTTTCCCGGCCGATGGTCATCAAATCGGGGTGGCCTCCGGCGGCGACCTGGCGAAAAACGGGGTCGGAAGGATCGACGTGAAGAGAGGGTGGCTTTTCGATCGGGAGGGATTCCCCGAACAGGCCGCCGGTTTCTTCTTCTGTCCCGTATTTAAACAGATACCGCGCCAGCCGAAAGGCGAGCGTCGCTTTTCCCACGCCCTCGGGCCCGGCAAGGATCAGCGCATGCGGCATGCGGCCGCCTTGCGCCAGATCGAGCAGCGCACGCTCGATTTCGTCCTGTCCCGTGCAGGATTCCATCTGACGTGGAGGACGTAACCCCGGTTCCGGAGGCAGGTCCGGGAGTGCGTCTTCTTCTTCAGGTTCAGCGTCGAACGAATCAAAAAGCATGCCGCCATCCTACCGTCACGGCCCAGTCCGTTTCAAGTTGCGGACCATTCACGTGGCGATAGACCGGCGCGGTGGCTTCGAAGGCAAGCTGATGCCCCTTCAACGCGCCGCTCTGGCCGGTCAGGGTCGTTCCCAGAGAGAAGGTGAGCGTCTGGCCGCCGTAATTGTCCGGATCCGCGGTTTGAATGGGGGCCACGATGTTGGGGTCGATTCCGTCGATTTTGTCCTGCGTCGTCCCGGTCAGCCGGGCGGTTGTACCGATCCACGGCGCCCATTGGTACCCGCTCCACAGTGCGAGGCTGTGTTTGTCGCCCCAGGCATAGCCCTCGTCATTCTCGTTTTCCAGACGGACTTCGCCCGCATATTGGGCCCCCCAGTGCCATGGTCCGTGCGCGGCCGTGTAGGTCAGACCGGGAAGAAAATCGAACGTCCCGGTTCCGAGCTGCATCGCATAGGGCATGCGCATACGCGGGCGCATGTTCATAGGGGTCAGAACTGTGGCGGTCTCCGTGATCGAGCCGGTTGGCAGACTCAGCCCCAGATGGGCGTGCAGGTGTTGTGTGCCATGGTCCCAAAGCCGGACCAGCGCCGTTGCCTGGGTATCGCCCAAGCCTTCGCTGCGGGTTGTGAAATGGCCTAAAACCGTCGTTCCAGCTCCGCCTGCGAAGGTGGTGTGATCCATCTCTTTTTCCAGATAGCGCGCCATCAGCATCAGCGTGACGTTGTCCGTAGGGGCGTACATCGCGCCCAGCATATGCATGTCCATGGTCATCCGCTCGGGCACGACCCGCAAGGTCGCGGGCTGACCGGCCATGCCGAAAAACCGGTTGGGAACCGTGGTGGCGATGGTCGTTGCCGAAAGATTGTTCGTCCCGTCGCGGTTTCCGTCCATATCCATATGCATATAGCCGTAGGAGAGCATGAACTCCCCTGCGCCGTGCATGTGGTCGCCCATGATGCCGGCGGGGGCGAGGGCTTTGTGATGAGCGTGAAGCGTTGCGTGATGCTCTTGGGCGCGGGCGTCCTGGGAAGCAAAAAAAGCTTCCAGCGCAAGAACCGTAAACAGGGATAAAAACCGGAAGAACGGCATGGGGACCTCCTTAATATTGGATAAGAAACTAACGCGCGGAGATCTTGTCAAAAACGCTCTGCGCGATCTGGTCCGCAATTTGTGTGATTCCGTCGCGGGCGTCAATGATTTTACAGCGGGCTGGTTCGTGCCCCGCGATATCGAGGTATCCCTGGCGCAGATTTTCATGGAAGCGTAAATCCAGTTTTTCAAACCGGTCTTCGTTTTCGGTTCCGCCGGTCTGATTTTCTTTCAGGGATCGTTCAATGCCCGTTTTCGGGTCAATGTCCAAAATAAGGGTCAAATCTGGTTCAAATCCGTTCAGGCAAAGAGCGTTTATCGCCTCAATCTGGTCCGCTGGCAGACCATGACCCGCGCTTTGATAGGCACGGGTGGAATCGGTAAAACGGTCGGAGATAACGATCTTCCCTTCAGCCAGCGCGGGTTTGATAAGGTCTTCGACATGCATGATCCGGGCTGTAAAAAACAATAAAACCTCGGCCATCGGGGTCCAGCGCCCGCCGTCCCGCTGGACGAGGAGATCCCGGATTTTCTCCGCCTCCGGCGTTCCGCCCGGCTCCCGCGTCGCGACCACGTCGTAACCCTGTTTTTCAAGTCGTTCTTTCAACCGCTCGATTTGGGTGCTTTTCCCGCTGCCCTCTCCACCTTCCAGGGTGATAAACAGCCCTTTTGTCATTTGGTTTGTTTTCATGTTTTGTACGCTGAGGGACTGTCTATTTTCCGCCCAGGAAGAGTTTCATCTTCACGATGGTCCGGGCAAAAAAGCCAAGCGGCTTGACGTCCGCAGTCGCCAGGAGCGGAATCTCGGTGACTCCTACCCGGGGGATGTCCACGCGCAGGGTGCCGATCCGGTCCCCTTTTTTGATCGGTGCTGAGAGCGGCCCTTCGTAGCGTGCCTCCACAGCCAGGTCGTTTTTCACTGTGACCGGAATCGTGACGGTCAGATCCGCCGCCACGCTCGCGGGAACAGTTTTCGCTGCCCCCATGACAACCGGCGCGTCGATGACTGTATCGCCCGCTTTGAACAAGGTCACGTTTTCAAAGCCCCTCAGCCCCCATTCGAGCAGGCGGGCGCCTTCTTGGGCGCGGGCCTTTTCGTCCTCCAGCCCGTTTACGACCAGGATAACCCGCCGCCCCTCACGGGTCCCCGACGCCATCAGACCATATCCCCCGACCTCCGTGTGCCCGGTTTTAATCCCATCTGCGCCCATATCCCGGTAAAGCAGGGGGTTCCTGTTTTTTTGCGGGATGTTGTTATAGGTGAACTCCTTCTCGGAAAAATAACGGTAGTCTTCCGGGAAATCATGGATGATGGCTTTCGAGAGCGTTGCAAGGTCTCGGGCCGTTGAGTAATGCTCCGGATCCGGCCAGCCGCTGGCGTTCATAAAATGGCTGTGCGTCATGCCCAGCTCCGCCGCCTTTGCGTTCAGGGCATCGGCGAAGGCCTCTTCGGTCCCGGCCAATCCCTCGGCCAGAACGATGGTCGCGTCGTTGCCGGACTGGATCAACACGCCGCGGATCAAATCCTCGACCTTGACCCGTTTTCCGACCTCCACGAACATTTTTGAGCCGCCCTTGCGCCAGGCCTTTTCGCTGACCTTCAGAGTCCCGTCAAGCCCCAGCCGTCCGTCCCGCAGGGCTTCGAAGACCAGATAGATCGTCATGACCTTGCTCATGGAGGAGGTCGGCATGCGTTCGTCGGCGTTTTTTTCGAACAGGACCTGACCCGTGTCATAGTCAAGCAGGATTACCTGCTTGGCCGCGGTATGGTTGGCTTGAGACGCCCATACCGGCGCAGACAGAAAAAACGTCAAAAACAGAAGACACAAGACAAGACGAGTCATCGAACAGGAAGCTTCCTCTTAACATATATGAATGGATCGATCGTGACGTTCTCCCTTTTAACAGCTAAAACAGGGAAAAGAAAGAGAAGGGCTCTACAAAAGGAGAAGAATGCGCTATAAGCTTGATCATGCGTATTCTTTTTATCGGCGACGTGATGGGGCGCAGCGGACGCGAAGCGCTTGAGGCTTATCTGCCGGGGCTGCGGCGCCGTTACGACGTCGACGTCGTGATCGTAAACGCCGAAAACGCGGCCCACGGACGGGGGCCTACGGCCAAGATCTGTAAGGAGCTTTTCTCCCTGGGGGTCGATTGCATCACCGGCGGGGACCATATCTGGGATCAGCGTGAGATCTTGTCCTATATCCACGGTGAGAAACGTTTACTCCGTCCGTTGAACTTTCCCAAGGATTCTCCTGGCCAGGGGAGCTATCACCACCGCCTGGCCGACGGTCGGACGGTTTTGATTGTCCATGTCGTAGGGCGTTACGGCATGAAGCCGGTGGACGACCCTTTCGCGGCGGCCGAGGCGCTGTCGCGGGCCAATCCATTAGGCGGAGCGATCCATGCCCTGTTCGTCGACGCGCATATGGAGATGACGAGCGAAAAAACGGCGTTCGGTCATTTTATGGACGGGAAAGCCTCGGCGGTTTTGGGGTCACACACCCATGTGCCGACCGCGGACGCCCGTATCCTGCCGGGGGGAACGGCCTATCAAAGCGACGTGGGAATGACCGGCGATTACGACAGCGTCATCGGATCGAAAAAGGAAGAGCCCATCCAACGCTTCACGCGTCACATGACGCTGGGGCATTTCGTGCCGGCGGAGGGACCTGGGACTTTGTGCGGCGCCGTCGTTGAGACGGACGACCGAACCGGACGAGCCCGTGCGATCGTGCCCGTGCGCGAGGGCGGGGTTTTGTCCGAATCCCTTCCGGCGCTGTAAGGTCCGGAAGGCCCCCTCGTGTCTACTCTTCGTTGATCGCGTTGCGTTTGAAATAGCGGGTGCAAGCTCCCACGAGCGCGTCGAGCAAGGCCCGCGCATGCGGCGTGTCGGCGTCTTTGACCTGTCCGTGCAGGACGGCCTGAAGCGTCGTATGGAACGCCATTACGATTTCGAGCGCGTCGGCATCCAGCCGTTCGACGACTTCCAGAAAATGCAAAAGCCGGTCTGCGATTTTCGTGATCAGCGGGTAATGAAACATCCCGCCATTGGCCTTGAGCTGCATGCTCGCGTGCAAAAGGGACTGGATGATCTCTTCTTCCTGATGCGCGTCGATCAGCCCGTCTTCGGCTTTTTGCGCGTAGTTGCGGATACGCTCAAGCTGTATCTCGGCCCAGGGCCGGATATCGACGGCGTTATTTTCGATCAGCTGCTGGGCCTTGTCGAGGATGTCCGCCGACAAGCCGCCGGCCCCCACTTTTTGCTTGAGCGTATTGGGAGGGTTGTAAAAACGGGCCCTCCGGCGCTGCGGCTGGTTGTAGTGCATAGCGTTTGGGGTGGGAGGATGGTGGAGGTCTGTGGTCATGGCGGTCATATTTTTTCTCTAGGCGTCGACAAGGACGATGTCCTCGGGTGGTAAATTCGCGGGCCGGGCGTAAGGCGGCAGGGGGGCGACGTCGTCGTGGCGGCGCAAGGGGCCGCCATACTCTGTCGTTTTTGTCCGGCGCCGGTCCGGCCCCAGAAAATCCTCGGACTGGACGAAGGGCCGTGGACGCTCGATAACTTGCGTCACCCGGCTGTAAAGGGTTTTCGCCGTGAAAGGTTTTGCCAGATATTCCGTGATTCCGCAATCCCTGGCCTCTTTTACTCGGTTTTCTTCGTTAAATCCGGTCATGAGAATAATCGGAACATAGGGATTTGGGCCGGTCTTGTCGTTGCGGATTTGTACGGTAAAGGTCAGTCCGTTCATATGCTCCATCATCCAGTCCAAAATGATGATGTCAGGATTTGTTTTCTTGTATTGGTGAAGCCCCTCTTCCCCGTCATTGGCGACGACGACGGTCCCCACACCGAAGGATTCGAGCAAAGCCTTGGTAATCTCTCTCATCGGGTAGTTGTCCTCGACGATCAACGCCGTGACAGTGTTCAATTCATACGCCATCAAAAAATGTTCCAAAAACAAAAGCCCGCAAAGGTTTTTTCTCCTTTGACAGTAAAAAGATATTAGCCATATCGTAGCAAATAAAAACCCCTTTTTGCAAATATTATGTTTTTTCTTTTGTCTTCCGTTTGCACCGGGCCGCCGCCCATGCTTTAAAGGGGCGTTATGCCTGATTTGTTCTGCGACTCTTTTGTTCACTTGCACGTTCACTCCGCCTATTCCCTTGCGGAGGGAGCGATAACGGTCAAGGATCTGGTTGCTTTGTGCCAAAAATACGGTATGCCGGCCGTCGCGGTCACGGATACGGGCAATCTTTTCGGCGCGATGGAGTTTGCAACCTATGCCGCGAAAGCCGGTATACAGCCGATTTTGGGCAGCCAAGTGGCGTTGGGTCCGGAGGGGCGTCCGCTGGTCTTGCTCGTTCAAAATGAGCAGGGATATCGGAATCTATGCAGGCTGGTGAGTGTCTCCTATTTGGAAACCGAACCGACGGAAAAGCCGCATATAACGTGGGAAGCGCTGGGGGAGAACGCGGCGGGGCTGATTTGTCTGACCGGAGGGGTGGACGGGCCTGTCGGCACCGCTTTGTGTCATCATCAAACGGAGCAAGCCGAGAGCGCTTTGCTTCGCCTGAAAGACCTGTTCGACGACCGGCTGTATGTGGAGTTACAGCGCCATGGTCAGCCGGAGGAAGACCGGATCGAAGACATGCTGATCGACCTGGCCTACAGACACGCGATTCCTCTCGTTGCGACGAATGATTGTTATTTCCCCCAGCAAAAAATGCATGAAGCGCATGACGCGCTTTTGTGTATCGCCGAGGGTCGTTATGTCACGGAACAGGATCGGCGGAAGGTCACGCCCTTGCATGCGTTTCGATCTTCTTCGGAGATGAGAGGGCTTTTCAAGGATCTCCCTGAAGCACTTGAAAACACGATTTTAATTGCCCGCAGGTGTTCGTATCTTTTGAAGCCGATCGATCCGCTTTTGCCTCCTTTTGACACGGGCGAGGGACGGGACGAGGTTGAAGAACTCCGCAAACAGGCCCGCGAGGGGCTCGCTTGGCGGCTGGAGAAATTTGTGTATCCGGCGCACGCCTTGTGCCGCGAGTCTTCGTCCGATCCTCAAGCCGGAGCCGCTCAGGAGGACAGGGAAAAGGAGAGAGCTGATGAGATTGCTGCTCCTTATTTCGAGCGCCTGGATTATGAACTTGGCATTATCGAGGAAATGGGGTTCCCCGGTTATTTTCTGATTTGTTCGGATTTTATCAAATGGGCGAAGGACCATGATATTCCGGTGGGGCCTGGCCGGGGATCCGGCGCGGGTTCTGTAATCGCCTGGGCGCTCCGGATCACGGACCTCGATCCTCTTGCGTTTGGTCTTCTCTTTGAACGGTTTTTGAACCCGGAACGGGTTTCTATGCCGGATTTTGACGTGGATTTCTGTCAGACGCGGCGGGACGAGGTGATCCGTTATGTGCAGGGTAAGTACGGCCATGAAAACGTCGCGCAGATTATCACCTTTGGAAAATTACAGGCTCGGGCCGTTGTACGGGACGTCGGCCGGGTGTTGCAAATGCCGTACGGGCAAGTGGACCGGATCGCGAAAATGATCCCGGCCAATCCGGCCAACCCGATTTCGCTGGAGCAGGCCTTAGAGCAGGAACCTGATCTGCAGGAGGCCCGGCTGCGGGACGAGACGACCGACAAGCTGATTACGATCGCCTTGCAGTTGGAGGGACTGTATCGTCACGCTTCGACCCACGCGGCGGGACTGGTGATCGGCGATCGACCGCTTCATGACCTTCTGGCGCTCTATCGTGACCCGCGATCGGATATGCCTGTGACCCAGTTCAATATGAAGTTCGTGGAGCAGGCGGGGCTCGTCAAGTTTGATTTTCTTGGCCTGAAGACCATGACGGTCATCAAAAAGGCGCTCGATCTTGTTGAGCAGGTGCGTGGGATCAAGATGGATCACCTCGACATCCCGTTCGACGACGAAAAAACCTATCGGCTTTTGACCAGCGGTCAAACGGTCGGGGTGTTCCAGCTGGAAAGCGCTGGCATGCGCGACGTCCTGCGCAAGATGAAGCCGAACCGTCTGGAGGATATCATCGCTCTGGTGGCGCTCTATCGGCCCGGCCCGATGGACAACATTCCCAAATATATCGCCATCAAAGAAGGACGGGAACCGCCGGATTACATGCACCCGAAGCTTCAGCCCGTTTTGGAAGAGACATACGGCATCATGATCTATCAGGAACAGGTCATGCAGGCCGCGCAGATTCTGGCCGGCTACACTCTGGGGGGGGCGGATTTGCTTCGCCGGGCCATGGGGAAGAAAATCCAGGCTGAAATGGATGCCCAGCGCGACATGTTCGTCAAAGGCTGTGCCACACACAACGCGATTCCGGCGGAACAGGCCAACGCGATCTTTGATCAGATCGCCAAGTTTGCCGGGTACGGATTCAATAAATCCCACGCCGCGGCCTATGCCGTGATCGCCTATTGGACGGGCTGGCTGAAGGCGAATTATCCGGTTGAATTCATGGCCGCGTCGATGACGCTCGATCTTGGGAATACCGACAAGCTGGCGATTTTCAAGCAAGAGCTTGACCGGATGGAAACTGTTATTTTACCGCCGGACGTGAACGAATCGTTGCCGGAGTTCAAAGTCGAAAAGGAAGCTATCCGCTATGCTCTCGGGGCCTTGAAAGGAGTGGGGGAGCATGCGATGGAGGCGCTTGTCGCGGAGCGGGCAAAAAACGGACCGTACAAGGATCTTCGCGATTTTGCCACGCGCCTCGATTCCGGCACCCTCAACCGCCGTCAGGTCGAGCAATTAGCCGCTGCCGGGGCGTTTGAAACGCTTAACCCCGTCCGGTCGCAGGTGCATGACTACGCCGATAGCCTCCTGCGTTATGCCGCCAGCCTGAAAGAAGAGCGTGAAAGTGGCCAGAACAGCCTGTTTGGAGACGCGTCGGACGGTGGCGGGCTTGCCATGCCTCCTTTGCCGCCCGTCCCTGAATGGGAGCCGTTGGAGCGGTTGAAAAAGGAGTTCGACGCGGTTGGGTTCTATCTTTCCGCCCATCCGCTCGACACAAAAGCGGGGCAGCTTGAAACGATGGGAATCGTGCCCTTCGCACAGGTGGAGGAACGTCTGGCTCATCGGTCGAGTGCGATGTTGGACATGGCGGGCGTGCTTTTGAAGAAACAGATCAAGGTCTCCGCCAAGGGCAATAAATTTGCCTTTTTGCAGCTTTCCGATTCGACCGGCGTGTATGAAGTTACGCTGTTTTCGGAAACGCTGGATCGCGCGAAACCCTTTCTGGAGGCCGGCGAAGCTCTTTTGGTCAAGGCCATCGCGGAGCAAAAAGAAGAGCAAATAAGGTTCACGGTTCAGGATGTCCAGCCCCTTGATTCCGCGCTTTCTAGCAAGATAAAAGAAGTTCATATGACCCTTTGTGATCCTTTTTGCGTCCCTAACGTGAAGGCGCTGTTGGATCAGGCCGGGCCAGGGCGTGCGAAAATCGTTCTGTTCGTCTGTCTGCGCAAGGGATTGCGAGCGGAGGTGATTCTTCCCGGACGTTGGTCCTTTCCAGCGGAAACCCGCAACGCTTTTCAGCGTATGGCGGGAGTCGAAGAGTTGGGAGAATTCTGATAGTCTTGGCTATTCGGTGGGCTCGGAAAGGGCGTTGTTTGTTTCCAAAATTTCTAGCCACGCCGGATCGGAGAGCTTGATCGCCGGGCCGTTATAACGTTCCAGCCAGCCGTGAACACGGAGCGTTTTTCCCTGGAGCGTGAACAGGTCGATCCCCTGTTTTCCAAACGCCTTCCGTATGGCGGATTCGACAACGATGGTAAAATCCGTCCGCCAATCGGGGCCGAAATTCAGATAAACTGTATTTTTAACGGTCGCGATGGAGAACACCGTTCCCTCCACGATGCCCCAGTCGTCCATCCTTTCCGCGGCGGTGTCCGGAGTCAAGAGCCGATAGGCCGAATCGGCCCATAGTCCCTGTTTGGAAAGCCGTGCGTGGTTTTCTCTGTCTATCATGGCGGTGGCCATCTCCGGATTGCGGGGGCCGGGAAAAAGACGGGCGAATCCCATCTCTAAAAGCGTGCCGTTTATCCAGAGATCGTCTTTATCTTCCCCGTCTCCCTTCAAAACCAGATGCCCCAGCGCGTAGCCCATCCGATTGGTTCGTCCCTTTTCCGGATCTTTGGTCTGGTACAGGCGGATCTGTTTATTTTTGAGTCTATCCGAAAGGTAAAGCTGGGCCGCTTGGGCGTTTTTGCCCGGCTCGTGGGGATCAAGGTCGGGAACGTCCAACCCGGCCAACTGAACGATGGTCCCGTCCGTGAGCCGCACCCGCAGTGGGTCGATCACATCGGAGACCTGCGCCGTCGTGATAAGACGCAGGGATGAAAAATCCGGCAGAGTCTCTGCCCGGGAACCGGGTACGAAAAAACTGGCAAGAAGAAGAAAAAGCGCTAATATTCGCCGCATGACGTTATCTAACAAAAAAATGCCGTCTTGTCATCTATGGGCTTTTTGTCTGCTCCTGATGACCGCGGTTTTGCCTGCCTGTTCGACCAATCCGGCAACGGGCGCGCGGCAGTTTACCGCCCTGATGTCCCCCGCGCAGGAGAGCCAAATCGGCGCGCAGGAAAACGAAAAAGTCATGCAGACCTTTGGCGCGCCACCGGACAGCGCGGCGCTGGGGGCTTATGTTCAAAAAATCGGCGCAGCCGTCTCCCAAAAAACCGAACGACCGGAGGTTCAATACAAATTTACTCTGATCGACAGCGACATGGTCAACGCCTTCGCCATTCCCGGCGGTTATATCTACGTGTCGCGGGGGTTGCTGGCGCTGGCCAATAGCGAAGCCGAGCTGGCGGCGGTTTTGGCGCACGAGACCGGGCATATCACGGCGCGCCATTCAGCTGAACGTTATTCCCACGGCGTTCTAACGTCTTTGGGCGCGGCGGCGCTCTCGATCGCGCTGGATAGTCAGGCCGCGACACAGGCTCTGGGGCTTGGTTCGGATCTTTATATTAAATCCTATTCCCGATCCCAGGAAAACGAAGCGGACGCGCTCGGGCTTCGTTATATCGCCCGCGCGGGGTACGACCCCTTTGCCATGCCGCGTTTTTTGACGGCGCTGGACGCGGATACGGCGCTGGAACGGCGGCTGGCCGGGCAGGGGGAAGACGCGCCGTTCAACTACTTTTCAACCCATCCGGGAACGAACGAGCGCATCGCCCATACGGCCGGATTGGCCGGGAGCTACCCCAAGGGGCCGGACCGTGTCGGGCGCGACGCTTATCTAGACCAAATCGACGGGATGATCTATGGCGAAAGCCCGAAACAGGGTTATGTGCGGGGCCGCGATTACTACCATACGACGATGGGGTTCACCTTCCGCGTGCCGGAGGGGTTCCAGATGACCAACGCGCCGGATAAGATTGTTGCCACGGCCGGGAACGGGGCGGTTATCTTGTTCGACGCGGCACTAAATCCGCAGGCTCTTGATCCTTTGACCTATCTGACGCGGGTCTGGATGACGAAGGCGCCGCTATCGGATGCCGAGCGGATCACGATCAACGGCATGGAGGCCGCGACGGCCTCCTTCCCGGGCAATCTCAACGGGCGGGCGGTGACGATTCGCCTGGTGGCTGTTCGGTGGGCGCCGGATCGGTTCTTCCGGTTCCAAATGGCCATCCCGGATGGCGCGGGGGTGGCGTTGGCCGAAGACCTCCGCCGGACGACCTACAGTCTGCGGGCTTTGAGCGCGACAGAGAAAAAAGACATTCAGCCCTACCGGATCCGAATCGTAACCGCCAAGACAGGCGATACGCCCGGATCCCTTGCGCGCCGGATGCCGTTCGATACCTTGCAGGAAGCGCGGTTCAGGGTTTTGAACGGCCTCTCGCCAACGGACAAGCTGATCGTGGGCCGGCGTTACAAGATCGTTGAATAGAATAGTTCCTCTAAACCAACCGGCTTTGCTCTATTGCGGCTTTGACGAAGGAGACGAACAAAGGATGCGGGGCGAAGGGTTTGGATTTGAGCTCCGGGTGGAATTGAACCCCGATGAACCAAGGGTGGTTGATGTTTTCCACGATCTCCGGCAAGCGTCCATCCGGGGACATCCCGGAAAAACGCAGGCCTTCCCTTTCCAGCTTTTTGATATAGGTCGCGTTGACCTCGTAGCGGTGGCGATGGCGTTCGGAGATTTCGGTCGTCCCGTAAATATCCGCGACCCGGGAGCCTTCGGCCAGCACGGCCGGATAGGCGCCCAGCCGCATCGTGCCCCCTAGATCGCCGTCTTTGCCGCGTTTTTCCTTTTTCCCGCCTTTTTCCCACTCGGTCATAAGGCCGATCAAATGCGTTCCTTTTTCCCCGAACTCGGTCGAGGTCGCGTCTTTCAGTCCGATCAAATTCCGCGCCGCGTCCAGCACAGCCATCTGCATCCCGAAACAGATCCCGAAATACGGCACTTTATGTTCCCGCGCGAAGGTCGCGGCCTTGATCTTGCCTTCCGCGCCACGCTCCCCGAACCCGCCGGGGACCAGTATCCCGTGCACGCCGTGCAGATGGCTGGCCGGGTCTTCGCTTTCAAAAATCGCGGATTCGACGAACTTGATCTTTACCTTCACGTTGTTCGCGATTCCCCCGTGGACCAGCGCTTCGATCAGGGATTTGTAGCTGTCCAGCAGCTCCGTATATTTCCCGACGACCGCGATTTTGACGGCGCCCTCGGGCTCCTTGATTCGGTGGACGATATCTTCCCACACGGATAAATCGGGCGCCTTTGCGCCCTCCAACATGTTGAAGCAAGCGAGGACCTGCGTGTCCAGGCCTTCCTTGTGATAGCTTAAGGGAACTTCGTAGATCGTGGAAACGTCCAGGGCGGGGATGACGTTTTCCTCGTCGATGTTGCAAAACAGGCCGATTTTCCGGATTTCTTCACGGGGAATGTGCCGATCTGCCCGGCAGAGCAAAATACGCGGCCGGATTCCAACGCTCATCAGCTCCTTGACCGAATGCTGGGT
>JAGRJZ010000018.1:0-5765 GCA_020442505.1 Alphaproteobacteria bacterium
GCTTGACCATGATCATGTCCGCGCCCTCGTCGACGTCCAGTGCAACCTCGCGCAGGGCTTCCTCCGCATTGGCGGGGTCCATCTGATACGTCGCCCGGTCCTTGCGCGCGTGCGGATACGCGCCCAGGCTGCACCCCGCGGCGTCCCGAAAAGGCCCGTAAAAGGCCGAAGCGAACTTCGCCGCATAGGACAGGATCGGTGTGTTCTCGAAGCCCGCCTGATCCAGCCCAACCCGAATGGCGCCGACCATCCCGTCCATCATGCCGGAGGGCGCAATAACGTCTGCGCCGGATTCGGCCGCGTTGACGGCTTGCTTTGCGAGGTTTTCCAGCGTGGCGTCGTTGTCCACGTCCCCGGACGGGGTGAGCGGCCCGCAATGACCGTGGTCGGTATATTCGCAAAAGCATACATCCGCGATGACAGCGATCTCGGGCGCGGAATCCTTGGCTCGCCTGATCATCCGGGACAGCAAGCCGTCCGGCGCCCAGGAATCGCTGCCCTGTTCATCTTTATGATGGGAAACACCGAAAAGCATGACGGCCTTGATCCCGCGGTTTGCCGCCTCTCTGACGGCGGTCTCCAAAGAGCGTTCCGTTTCCCTGTAAAGCCCCGGTAGAGCGGCGATCGGCGCGCGCTCGGAAAGGTTCTCCTCCACGAAAAGCGGATAGACCAGGTCGTTGACGGTCAAGGTACTTTCCCGCACCAGATCGCGGATCGCGCCGCTTTGCCGCAAACGCCGCATCCGCATCGCGGGGGTGTAAAGCGGAGCCGCGCTCTGCTTGTCTGTTTTGATCGGAAAGACAGCCGTATCGCCTCTCATCATCTCTATAGTTCTTTTATAATCAATAGGTTGATGGCGGAGACGGAGGGATTCGAACCCTCGATACGCTGTTACACGTATGACGATTTAGCAAACCGTTGCCTTCAGCCACTCGGCCACGTCTCCGCAACATGAAGTCAGATACCAGAACCCGAAAGGCAGATCAACGATTTATGTGGACGCTAATCAAGATAATTGTCGTCATCTAAATAGTGTCTAAAATAATTACGTCAAAAGTTTATAATTCGCTCCTGGCTCGCCCCCCGTAACCTTTCTCTCTGAACAGCCGAATAGGTTTACAGATCAGTCGTCTTGATATCTTTCGAGGAAAGGACAGCCGCATGACAAGATGCTCATCTTTTTTAATGGGTCTTCTGGTTGTTTTAACGATGCTGAGCGGGGTTGCGCGCGCCGCGGAAGGAGGGCTTATGAATGAAAAACCCGATACGTATCCCGTCGCGTCTTTCGCGGGGGGGTGTTTTTGGTGCGTCGAATACGCGTTCCGGGAGATGCCGGGGGTCGTTTATACTCGCGTCGGCTATAGCGGCGGAGGGATAGACCGCCCGAATTACGGCGATGTTTCGACCGGCAAGACAGGCCACGCCGAAGCGGTTGAGGTTTACTACGACCCGGAAAAGACAGATTACGAGACGCTGGTCATGGCGTTTTTAAAAGACGCGCACGATCCGACCCAGAAAAACCGCCAAGGGGTGGATGTCGGCCCGCAATATCGCTCGGTGATTTTCTACCACGACGACGAACAAAAACGCATCGCGCAGGAAGCGATCACGCGCCTGACGGCCGAAAAATATTATAAGAAACCGATTGTCACGGAAATCCTGCCCGCCAGGACGTTCTGGAAGGCCGAGGATTATCACCAGCAATATTACGAGAAATACGAAACCCGGACCGGCCAGCCACATATCCGTGTTTTGCTCAAAGAGCGGAAAAAGGCCGAGAAACAATGAGATTCGCTCGCAATTTATAAAAAATCCTTTCGGTTCAATGACTTTTCCTTGACGCCCGTCCAAAAAATGAGTCATGGTAGGGCGTCTTCGGATAAGTGACCGTTAGGGAGTTTGAAAACCATGACCAAATCGGAATTGATTCAGCGTCTGGCCGAGAAGAATCCGCATTTATATCTGCGGGACGTTGAAAAAATCGTCGAGACTTTTTTTGCCGAAATCGGAAACGCGCTGGCCCGTGGCGACCGGGTGGAGCTGCGCGGTTTCGGGACGTTTTCCGTCAAGGAGCGCGATGCTCGAACCGGCCGCAATCCGCGGACGGGCGAAAGCGTCTCCGTGGCCGCCAAACGCCTGCCCTTCTTCAAAACCGGAAAGGGCTTGCGCGACCGTCTGAACGAGGAGGAAGAGGGATAAGCCCATGGGCGCGGTCTTGCGGTGGATTTTCTCACTTTTGATCGCCGCCGGGTCGGTGTTGTTCGCCTTGGCCAACCGGCAGACAGTCCCCGTGGCCTGGAGCCCTCTCCACGATCCCTACGCCGTACCCGTTTTCGGAATTGCTCTGGGCGCCTTGCTTTTCGGGTTCGTTTTAGGCGGGACGATGGTATGGCTGAACGCCGGGCCACTGCGGCGGGATCGACGACATCTGCGCAAGACGGTCAAGGCGCTCGAAAAGGAGCTGGCCGAAGCGCGGCCGGCTTTGCCGGTCCGGACGATAGAAACCCGCACGGACGATTCGTAAGATGGACGTTGTCATTTTGCATGGTACGAGGGGATGCCCCGAAGGGAACTGGTTCCCATGGCTTAAAACGGAATTGGAACAGCGTGGACATACGGTTTACGTCCCGCGCTTTCCCACGCCTGAGGAACAGACGAAGGATTCATGGTCTGCCGCTCTACGCGACCAGGCCCCCGTCTTTGGACGGGATACGGTTTTGATCGGTCACAGTCTTGGGGCGAATTTTATGCTGCATATTCTCGAGCTTGTTCAAGAGCCCGTGGCCCGAAGTATCTTCGTAAGTCCTGTGATGGGCCCGCTTGGGTTTCCGGAATTCGATACACTAAACAGTTCTTTCTTGAAAAGGGAAGGCTTTGATTGGCCCAAAATTGCGAGCCATGCCGGTGTTGTCTCTATTTATCATGGCGCGG
The DNA here is from genome assembly GCA_020442505.1 of Alphaproteobacteria bacterium. Taxonomy (GTDB): domain Bacteria; phylum Pseudomonadota; class Alphaproteobacteria; order Micavibrionales; family Micavibrionaceae; genus JACKJA01. The sequence continues at coordinate 2,932 of JAGRJZ010000018.1, forward strand.
ATGACCCCTATGTTCCGCAAAGCCATGCGGAATTTTTGAAAGATTGCATCGGCGGGACATTAGATATCGTTCCCGGCGGGGGGCATTTGAACGCTGAGGCGGGCTACACGAAATTCCCGGATATTCTTTTTGAAATAGAGACGTTTTCTGAAGGGAATGCACAATGAATATTGTTGAGAATATCCCCGTTTTTTGTGCGATCGACACGCCTGATCTGGATCGGGCCAGGGCTCTGGCGGCTGCGATGGAGCGCGCCGGGTGCGGACTGAAGCTCGGGCTGGAGTTCTTCAACGCCCAAGGACCGCAGGGCGTGGCGGAGATTCGTCGGGCTTATGAGGATCTACCGCTTTTCCTTGACCTGAAATTTCACGATATTCCGAACACGGTCGCAGGCGCGGTGCGGGCCGTCACGCGTCTGGGGCCGGCTTACATGAACGTGCATGCCTCCGGCGGGACCGCGATGATGATTGCTGCGCACAACGCTGCGGCAGAGGAAGCCGACAAAATTGGTCTGCCCACGCCAAAAATTCTGGGCGTGACGCTTTTAACGTCTCTGGACGAAGATACGTTGACGCAAGTGGGATATCGGGACGGCCTCGAGGAGCGTGTTGTGCAACTGGCTCGTTTGACCCGCGAGTCTGGTCTGGCGGGGGTCGTATGTTCCGCCAGAGAAATTGCCGCCGTTCGCGGGGCGTGCGGACCGGATTTTGTTCTGATGGGGCCGGGGATTCGCCCCGTCGGGGCAGCGCACGGCGATCAAAAACGCGTCATGACCCCGTCAGAGGCTCTGCACGCGGGGGCCACGCATCTTGTCATCGGCCGTCCGATCACCGCTGCGCCCGACCCGGAAAATGCGGCGCGGAGGATTATGGACGGATTGTCATGACCCTTGTCAAAATCTGCGGTATAAAAGACAAAACGGCGCTTGACGCGGCAGTTCAAGGCGGGGCGCGCTTTATCGGCTTCGTCTTTTATCCGGACTCCCCACGTGCGATTGACCCCTCCGCGGCCGACCCGTTGATCCGTAGCCTGCCCTATGACCAGACCGAGGCGGTAGGTCTTTTTGGGGACCCTTCAGACCGAGAGATTGCGATCGGGTGTGATGCCGGAATCACAATGATTCAGCTGCATGGCGAGGAATCTCCCCGGCAGGTCATAGAGGTTCAAAAACGGTTCAAATTGCCGGTCATGAAAGCCATCCGGATCGCAACGGAGGCCGATCTGGAACGGGTCGACGATTACGAAGGCATCGCGGACTGGCTTTTGTTCGATGCGAAGAGGGAGGGGGTCAAAGGTGGCACGGGTCGGTCTTTCGACTGGACGATCCTCAAGGATTTCCACTCCCGCACGCCGTGGATGCTGGCGGGAGGACTGGATGCCGGGAACGTCGGCGCCGCGCTGTCAATCATCTCACCACAGGCCGTCGATGTTTCCAGCGGCGTGGAATCCGCCTCCGGGGTGAAAGACCCGGTCAAAATCAAGGAATTTATGGACGCGGTGCGCGGGAGCCGCTAAAAACGACGAATGGAAACGATGAAACCAAACTCTTATAAAACAGGACCCGACGAGCATGGGCATTTTGGAATCTATGGCGGACGGTATGTCGCGGAAACGCTGATGCCTCTGATTCTGGACGTCGAGAAGGCCTGGAACGCCGCAAAGAACGATCCTGATTTCTGGGCTACGTTCGACGCGCTGGCACGGGATTATGTCGGCCGGCCGAGCCCGCTTTATCTGGCGCAAGCGACGACGGATGAGTGCGGCGGGGCGAAAATCTACCTTAAGCGGGATGAGCTGAACCACACCGGCGCGCACAAGATCAATCACTGCCTGGGGCAAATTCTGGTTGCGCGCCGCATGGGCAAAAAACGGATCATCGCGGAGACCGGGGCGGGGCAGCACGGCGTCGCGACGGCGACTGTTTGCGCTCTGTTCGACATGCCCTGCACGATCTTTATGGGTGCTAAGGACGTCGAACGTCAGAAACCCAACGTGTTTCGGATGAAGCTTCTGGGCGCAGAAGTCGTACCCGTCACGAGCGGCTCCCAAAGCCTGAAGGATTCGATTAATGAAGCTCTGCGGCACTGGGTCGCGCATGTGGACGACACGTATTATCTGATCGGGACCGTCAACGGCCCGCATCCATTCCCGGCGATGGTGCGCGATTTTCAAAGCGTCATCGGCAAAGAAGTACGGGAACAGATGATGGCGCGGGAGGGTCGCCTGCCGGATACGCTGGTCGCTTGCATCGGCGGTGGATCGAACGCTATGGGGTTGTTTCATCCGTTTCTCGACGACTCGGAGGTCGCGATGATCGGTGTCGAGGCCGCCGGACTGGGGGTGGACACCGATAAACACGCGGCCTCTCTGGAGGGCGGAACACCGGCCGTTTTGCACGGCATGCGCAGTTATTTCCTCCAGAACGAAGACGGCCAGATTCAAGAGGCGCATTCTATTTCCGCCGGGCTTGACTACCCCGGAATCGGGCCCGAGCACGCCTGGCTCTATGATCAAAAACGGGTCAATTACGTGTCAGTAACGGATCAAGAGGCCCTCGATGCGTTTCAAAGACTGTCCCGGCGCGAAGGGATCATCCCAGCGCTCGAATCGGCACACGCCTTCGCCCATGTACTGAAAATGGCGCCCGAATTACCCCGGGAACATATCATCGTCGCAAATCTCAGCGGCCGGGGGGACAAGGATGTTTTCACGGTGGCACAAAAATTCGGAGTCGAGATGTAATACTGTGGATCTCCACCACAAAGACACCAGGGGGCATAAAGATCAAATATGAACCGCATCGACAAAAAATTCGCTGAATTGAAACAGGCCGG
>JAGRJZ010000018.1:5853-12796 GCA_020442505.1 Alphaproteobacteria bacterium
GATCTGATCGAGCTGGGCATGCCTTTCAGCGACCCGATGGCGGACGGACCGGCGATCCAAATGGCGTCCAACCGGGCTCTGCAAAACGGTGCATGCATGAAACGTACGCTGGAAATGGTGCGGAATTTTCGTCAAAAAAATCAGGAAATTCCGATCGTTTTAATGGGGTATTTCAACCCCATTTATCGTTACGGCACGGATCGTTTCGCTCTAGACGCCTTTGAATCAGGGGTAGATGGACTGATCGTCGTCGATATCCCCCCGGAAGAGGATTCGGAGTTGAACGCGGCGATCCGGAATACCAATATGGCGCTGATCCGGCTGATCACGCCGACCACAAATGACGCACGACTTGACACGATCTTGAACGGTGCCAGCGGGTTCCTATACTATGTCTCGATCACCGGCGTGACGGGCACGGCCTCGGCGGACGAAGAACGGGTCGCGATCCATATTTCCGAAATACGGGCAAAAACGGATCTCCCGATCGCGATCGGTTTCGGGATCAAAAGCCCCGAAGACGCGACCCGGATGGCGCGGCTGGCCGATGCCGTCGTAGTGGGCTCGGCAATCGTGGAAACGATCGCGGAGATTCCCGCCGGATCAAAAACGGTTCAGGATGTCGAAAAACAAATAGGATCCTTGGCACGTGCTTTGCGCTAAAAAATCTCGAAGATTGACAATCGCCACAAAAATGGAGGATAAAAACCCTGTCCTCAAACAAGAACGGTAGCGCAATGAACTGGCTCACGAATTTTATCCGTCCGAAGATTCGCTCCCTCGTCGAGCATCAAAAAGACGTGCCGGAGAATCTCTGGACGAAGTGCCCTGCTTGCGAGGGCATGCTCTTCCAGCGGGATCTGACCGAGAATCTGAATGTCTGCAGCCATTGCGGCCACCACATGAAAATCGGGGTAACGGACCGCCTGGCTTTGCTGTTCGACGGGGGCCGTTACGAGACGTTGTCAGTGCCGAAAGTTCCGCATGATCCCCTGAAATTCAAGGATCGCAAGAAATACGCCGACCGGCTGAAGGAAGCCCGCGCGAAAACCGGGCGTGAAGACGCGATCATCGTTGGAAAGGGGACGATCGGGGGTGCGCCGGTCGTCATCGCTGCGTTCGATTTCGCGTTTATGGGCGGCTCGATGGGCACGGCCGTGGGCGAAGGCGTTGTGACGGCTGCGGAATCTGCGGTGAAGGAAGGCGCCGCGTTGATCGTTGTGCCGGCCTCCGGCGGCGCGCGCATGCAGGAAGGCGCTTTGTCTTTGATGCAAATGCCGCGCACGATTGTCGCGGTGGAAATGGTGAAGGCGGCGCGGCTTCCCTATATCGTGCTTTTGACGGATCCGACGACCGGGGGGGTCAGCGCGTCTTTCGCCATGATCGGCGACATTCATATCGCCGAGCCGGGCTGTATGATCGGCTTTGCCGGAAAACGGGTGATTCAGGAGACGATCCGGGAGGAATTGCCCGAAGGCTTCCAGACGGCCGAATATTGCCGCGACCACGGGATGATCGACATCGTGGCTCACCGTAAACAGCTTCATGAAACCCTGGCCCGGATTCTGGGGCTGTTGTTCGACAAAAAGAAGACAACCGAAAAAGTGACTCCGGCGAGCGGTGCTTCCGTCCAGAACGGCCGCAGCAAAAATGGAAACGGAAAAGGCGCCTCTTCCGCAACGAAGGCCCGGGCGCAAAAAAACGTCCGCATGAAAGCCCGGGTCCGGAAAGCAAAAATGACGATAAAGTCTGCCGCGAACGACCCCGCTTCTGCGGCACCGAAACCCCGGAAATCCTCTACAAAACGGTAGAGACATGTTCGGCGCGGATGCCACCCATCCCGATCAATCGCTTCAAGACAAGCTCTTGTCTATCTACGCCCTGCGCAGCGGTACGGTCGGAAAAATTGATTTAACCCTGCGTCCGGAATATTTGATGCTTCTGGCACGTCTCGGTGATCCACATCTTCGTCTGCCGCCGGTCATTCACGTTGCGGGGACAAACGGGAAGGGATCTGTCCTGGCTTTGCTGCAGGCTATGTTCGCAGCGGGCCGCCACCAGGTCCATGCGTATCGCTCGCCGCATCTGAAAAAATTTAACGAGCGGATTGTCCTTTCCGGAAAAGAGATAAGCGATGCGCGTCTGGAATCCCTTCTGGACAGGGTTCTGGAGTCGAATGACGGGGCGCCGCTGACTTTTTTCGAGATCACCACGGCGCTGGCTTTTTTGGCTTTTACTGAAACACCGGCCGATCTTCTCTTGCTGGAAGTCGGGCTTGGCGGACGCCTTGATTCAACGAACGTAGTCGAAGATCCCCTTGCCACCGTCATCACAAAAATTTCAAGAGACCATACGGAGTTTTTGGGCGAAACGCTTCCTGCGATCGCGGCGGAAAAGGCCGGCATTATGAAGCCGGGCGCGCCTTGCATCATCGGGCCGCAGGAAGACGAATCGGTCTGGCCGGTCTTTGAGGAACGGGCCGCAAAAATCAGTTGCCCGCTTTACCGCTTTGGACGGGAATGGAACGTGGAAGAAGCGGATTCGGGTCACCTGTGGTTCAGATTCAGAACAGATGAAACGCTTTGGCCCCGTCCGGCGTTGACCGGTCGACATCAAATCGACAATGCCGGGACGGCCCTTGCGCTTTGCTCCGTTCTAGCGCAGAAAAAAAAACACGGGCTTTCCGCGGCCGCTCTCCGGAAAGGCCTGACGGAGGTTTGTCATCCCGGACGGTTGCAGCGTTTGACCACGGGACCGCTGGCTAGTATGTTGCCGACGGGCTGGGAATTGTGGGTCGACGGCGGTCATAACGACAGCGCGGGGGCCGCGCTCGCCGCACAGGCTCGCCTCTGGTCCACGGAAGATCCGAAGCCTTTGCATCTGATTTGTGGCATGATGCGGCACAAAAACCCCCGTCCCTTCCTTCAACCGCTTTTACCGCATTTATCGAGTTTAACCCTAACGGGAATCCCGGGGGTTGAAGAGTCCTGCCCGCCAGCCTTACTACTTGAAAGAATTGCGGTCCTTCCCTTTGCAGCAATAAAAAAAGCCCAAACGCCTCAGGAGGCCTTATCATCGCTTATCAAATCTCGTAAGATAACCGAAAGCCGCGTTTTGATCGCGGGTTCCCTTTATCTTGCGGGATACGTTTTATGAATGGCGGCACGATTGCCCTGGTGGACGATGACAGAAATATTTTGACCTCCGTCTCTATGGCTTTGAAGGCGGAGGGATACACCGTCCGCAGCTATCAGGACGGGCGCGCGGGCTATGAAGGTATCACCGGCGCCGTTCCGGATCTGGCCATTCTCGACGTGAAGATGCCGCGCATGGACGGGATCGAAACACTGCGAAAGCTAAGGGATAATCCTCTGACCGCCTTCCTGCCCGTGATCTTTCTGACATCCAAGGACGACGAGACCGATCAGTTGGCGGGGTTTGCGCAAGGGGCCGACGACTATATCACCAAACCGTTTTCACAGGCATTGCTGCTGGCCCGGATTCGGACGCTTATGCGGCGTACCGCGTCGCGCGCAACCCCAAAAGAGGCCCGGAATCAGATCGTGCGTGGATCGTTGATCCTGGATGACACCCGGCACGATTGCTTTTGGAAGGGCGCGCAGGTTAATCTGACGGTGACCGAATACCTGCTTCTGCGCGCGCTGGCCGACAGGCCCGGACATGTCAAAACGCGCGACCAGTTGATTGATCTAGCCTATGGTGAGACACTCGACGTTGAAGACCGCAGTGTCGATTCGCATATCAAACGACTGCGAAAGAAGCTGCGCGGGGCGGACCCGAATTTTTCACATATCGAGACTTTGTATGGAATCGGATACAAATACACAGACACGACTGACGGATGACCGCGCCCGCCCGGCGGGGGGGTTGATCCTCCGGATTCTGGCCGTGAACCTGATCGTGCCCGTGGTGCTTGTTCTGGGTCTGCTTTACATGGATCAGTATAAAGCCGGGTTGATGGCGGCCGAGAACGAAGCCGTACGGGTCCAGGCGCGCCTTTTTGCGGCCTCCCTGGCGGGGAAGGATACGACCGATTCTGAGACGCGGGCTTTGCTTGAGCGGATGGCCGAGATCACACAGACGGCCGTACGGGTTGCGGATTCCCGGGACGATCCGATTCTGTCGGCCGATTTTACCTCTTCTGCGCCCGGGACGGAGCGTTTTTCCTCTCACGCTTCGGTTGCCTTGACCTTGCACGACGGAACAACCGCAACGCTCCAGGTGCGGCGCAGCGGAGCGCTTGTCGGCACGGCGCTGGACCGGATTCGTTTTGCGGTTTTCGGCTTTTTCCTAAGCGTTTTGAGCATCACGATTTTGATGTCGGTTTATCTGGCCGGGATCATCGGAACCCCCGTGACCCGTCTTGCGCGCGCGGCGGAACAAATCCGCAAAACCAGAAGCCGTGATATCGCGATTCCCGATCTATCTGCGCGCGGTGACGAAATCGGCGCCCTGTCCCGCGCCTTGCGGGATATGACCCAGGCGCTGTGGGAACGCATGGATACGATCGAGGCTTTTGCCGCCGATGTCGCGCATGAGCTGAAAAATCCGCTGACCTCGCTGCGCAGCGCGATCGAAACGCTGGGCAAGTTGGAAGACAAAGCCGACCAGGCGCAGCTTCTGGCGATTATGCAGCACGACGTACGCCGGCTTGACCGTCTAATCACCGATATATCCCGCGCCTCCCGTCTTGACGCGGCGTTAAACCGGGAGGAAAAGGAAACGCTCGATCTGGTCGTTTTGCTGCGCGACCTTTGCGCGGCGCACGCAATTGGGAAACCAGACACGATCATGTTGTCTGCACCTGAGGATGAACGTTTCCTGGTTCACGGAAATGAAACGCGTCTGGCGCAGGTTTTTGAAAATCTTATTACGAACGCCCTGTCTTTCTCGCCCGCGGACAGGCCGGTGAGGGTCGTGTTCGACAAAGAACCGGGGGCCGTACGGGTCCGGGTCCGCGACGAGGGACCGGGCGTTCCCGACGAAGAAAAAGACAGGATATTCAAACGCTTCTACACGCGCCGGCCGGAGGGCGAGGCCTATGGCGAGCATTCCGGACTCGGCCTGTCTATTGCGCAGCAAATCGTCGCGGCCCATGGCGGAACTATCATGCTTGAAGACAAAACAGAAAGAGCGAAGGCCGGTAAAGGCGCCTGTTTTACGGTTGTTCTGCCGGCCCTTTGAGGAATTTTCACGTAGCAGGTTTGTTTTCGATTCCCTTGCACGGCCCACGGAGCTCGACTGTTTCAGTGAAACCCATTTCCGGATTGGAATTAGCTGCGCACATTTTTGCCAGAACGGATGCGTTAATGGTCACGATCGAAATCCTCCTCGATGGTCAAAAGGCCGTTTTCCTTTGAAACCCCTTTCCCTTCCCAGCTATAGAAGACAACTTTCGTGCGTTCCTCGGGACTGGTGCGCGGGGTCGGATGATAAAACAGACGCCCGGGGGCTTTCTCCCCCACCGGTACGAGCTGGTCCGTCCGGCCGTTTAAAATGCTGACGATGTTCATAATCTTCTTTTCGGACAAGGCCGGGTCTTCATTTTTGTCCAAAACGGTGTAATCCCCCACCGGGACGTAGGCCCCCGTCGTCTCGTTTTGCTTCAGCAGCAAAAAAGACGCGGCGTGAAGCGGGTTACGCCGGTATGTATAAAGCTGTTTCGCGGTGATCGTGTTAAAGCCGTCAAGGGTCATAACGTTTTTATTTCCTCTTGTTTTAAAAACCTTTTGGCTTCATTCTGGGCCAAATTTGTTAAAAAACCGTGAAATATCCGGCCTCCAATTCAAAAAGCAGAAAGGATAAGATTCCATGACGTCTCATTTCACCGACCACAAAGTTAAGGACATCGCTCTGGCCGATTGGGGCCGGAAGGAAATCACGATTGCCGAGACGGAAATGCCCGGTTTGATGGCCTTGCGCACCGAATACGGCGCGCAAAAACCTCTGAAAGGGGCGCGGATCGCCGGGTGTCTGCATATGACGATCCAGACCGCGGTGTTGATCGAGACCCTGACGGTGCTGGGCGCGGAAGTACGGTGGAGCTCATGCAACATTTTCTCAACCCAGGACCATGCGGCCGCCGCGATCGCCGCCGCGGGCATTCCCGTCTTCGCCTGGAAGGGAATGAAGGACGAGGAATTCTGGCAATGCATTCGCGAGACGATCGAGGGGCCGGACGGCTGGCGCCCCAATATGATCCTCGACGACGGGGGCGATTTGACGCTGATGATGCATAACGACTACGCGGGTCTGCTCGAAAACGAGGTCAAAGGCATTTCCGAAGAAACAACCACGGGGGTTCACCGTCTTGTCGAAATGGCGAAAAAGGGCCTGTTGCTGGTTCCGGCGATCAACGTGAACGATTCGGTGACAAAATCGAAATTCGACAATAAATATGGCTGCCGCGAATCGCTGGTGGATGGAATCCGCCGCGCGACCGACGTGATGATCGCAGGAAAAATCGCGGTGGTCGCTGGGTTCGGGGATGTCGGAAAAGGGTCGGCTGAATCGCTTCGCTCGCAAGGGGCCCGCGTTCTGGTCACCGAAATCGACCCGATCTGCGCGCTGCAAGCTTGCATGGAGGGCTACGAAGTCGTCACGATGGAAGACGCCGTGCCGCAGGGGGACATTTTCGTGACCACCACGGGGAACAAAGACGTGATCACCGTCGATCATATGCGGGCCATGAAGGACCGCGCGATCGTTTGCAATATCGGTCACTTTGATAACGAAATCCAGGTGGAACCGCTACGCAACATGACATGGCACAACGTCAAACCGCAGGTCGACGAAATCGAATTTCCGGATGGTAAGCGCATTATTTTGCTGGCCGAGGGGCGTCTGGTCAATCTGGGCTGCGCGACGGGCCATCCGAGCTTTGTCATGAGCAATTCCTTCACGAATCAGGTGCTGGCCCAGA
>JAGRJZ010000002.1 GCA_020442505.1 Alphaproteobacteria bacterium
ATGTCGCGCCGATGAATCAGGAGCACGCCTTCGCGCTGGCAACGGAAAAGCTGTTGGGAATTACCGTCCCGCTCCGCGCGCAATATATCCGCGTTCTGTTCAGCGAAATCACGCGAATCCTGAACCATCTTCTGAATATTACGACATATGCCCTTGATGTCGGAGCGATTACGCCGGCTTTATGGGGATTTGAGGAACGCGAAAAAGGCATGGAGTTTTACGAACGTGTATGCGGCGCACGGCTGCATGCGAATTATTTTCGCCCCGGCGGCGTGGCGCGCGATATGCCAGAGGGGCTTGGCCAGGACATTTACGACTGGACCACAAAGTCAGTGAACCGGATCATCGACGATCTGGACGATCTCCTCTCCGAGAACCGGATTTTCAAGCAGCGCACGGTCGATATCGGCACCGTCAGCGCCGAAGACGCCAAGGACTGGGGCTTTTCCGGCCCGATGCTCCGCGCCAGCGGGATTCCATGGGATTTGCGCAAAGCCCAGCCCTATGAGGTCTATGAAAAGCTGGATTTCGACATTCCCGTTGGGAAGACGGGCGATTGCTACGCGCGCTATCTGGTGCGGATGGAGGAAATGCGTCAATCCCTGGGCCTGATCCAGCAATGTCTGAACGCTCTGCCTGTCGGGCCGGTGATGGTGGACGACTACAAGATCGCGCCGCCGCCGCGCGCGGAGATGAAGTCTTCTATGGAGGCGCTGATCCACCATTTCAAGCTGTTCACCGAGGGGTATCACGTTCCTGCGGGCGAAACCTACACCGCCGTCGAAGCGCCCAAGGGGGAGTTTGGCGTTTACCTTGTCAGCGATGGTTCGAACAAGCCCTATCGCTGTCATATCCGCGCACCGGGTTTCGCCCATATGCAGGCGATGGATTTCATGTCCCGCGGTCATATGCTGGCCGACAGCGTCGCCATCATCGGGAGCATGGATATTGTGTTCGGGGAAATAGATCGGTAACCCCGCTCTTTGCCACCTGACCACACGGAAAAACACGACAATCTACACAGGTATAACAAATGATCTGATCGCCGTGCTTGGGAACATAAACAATGAATGGAAGCGTGACGGAAAGATAGAATTGATTGAAAAAATGAATCCAGAGTGGAATGATCTGCACGAGTAATGAGCAACCCGATCCCGCCTTCGCGGGAATGACAAAGAAGACGTTATAAAATGAAAAAACCGTTCGACCCCAACGCGCCGTACCAACCCGAAAGCTTCTCCTTCCGGGATCGGGAAGTGCTCGACGACATTTTTTCCCGCTACCCGCAGGGTCGGGAGCGCAGCGCGATTATGCCCCTTCTCGACTTGGTCCAGCGCCAAACAGCGGAAGACGGTCTGAAGACCCGCCCGCCCCAGGGCGGCTGGATTCCCCGCGCGGCGATGGACGAAATCGCCCGTCTGGTGGACCAGCCACCGGTCAAGGTCTACGAAGTCGCGACGTTCTATTCCATGTACAATCTAGCGCCAATCGGGGTGCACCATGTGCAGTGTTGCACGACGACTCCTTGCTGGCTCCAGGGATCGGAAGCCATCGTCAAGGCCTGCGAAGAGGAGCTCCGGCTCCATATGGGCGAAACAAGCGCGGACGGGAAATTTACCCTGTCTGAAGTTGAATGCCTCGGCGCATGCGTGAACGCCCCCATGGTCCAGATCAACGACGATTATTACGAGGACCTGACGCCCGAGACAATGAAACAGGTCCTCAAATCTCTGAAAAAAGGTCAACAGCCGGAGATCGGCCCGCAATCGACGCGCCATGCCTCCGAGCCTCTGCCCGGTCCGACGACGTTACAAGACCGGACACAAAAAGCGGGATAATCTTTCCTCCCCCTATTCTCCCGAGGCACTTTTTGCCGCCTTCCTCGGCAAGGGGAATCTGCCCCGCGGGAACCGACGATAGTTAAAACAGACCAAACATATTGATTTTTCTTATTTTTTTATCTGGCACGAAGTCTGCAACGTCCGAACCGGAAAAGTCTTTTTAACCGGCAAGGCACGAAGCAAGGCAGATAAAAATGGAAAACAGCATCTATGTCGGGCTGTCGCGGCAAATTGCTCTGAAAAACCAGATGGGGATTATCGCCAACAACGTGGCGAATATGTCAACACCGGGCTATCGCGCACAAAACATGGTCTTTACCGAATATATCGAAGACCCGCGCGACAACCCGACCGATCCCCTTTCGATGGTTTTGGATTACGGCCAATTCCAAACCACCCAGCCCGGCCCGATCAGCCAGACCGGCGCGTCGCTTGATGTCGCCCTGCAGGGTCCCGGCTATATCGGGGTACAAACCCCGGACGGCACGACCATGTATACCCGCGCAGGGAATTTTCAGATCAACGCGGGCGGCCAACTCGTAACCGGCAACGGTTATCCGGTCTCTAGTGCGGGCGGCGGGATTTTAACCTTCCCCAGTAATTTTACCGAGATCAAAATCGACGATCACGGATTCATCAATACGGATCAGGGGCTTGTCGGCCAGATCATGGTCACGGAGTTCGACGATCTGCAAGCCCTGGAGGCAACAGGAAACGGGCTTTACAAAGCCCCGAACGGCGCAGGCCTTCCGGCTCAGGAAACGCTGGTCAAGCAAGGCATGCTGGAGGGGTCGAACGTCACCCCGGTTCTGGAGATGACCCGGATGATCGATGTGCTCCGCGCCTATCAGAGCACCCAGCAAATGCTGCAAAACGAACATGAACGGCAACGGGCGATGATCCGTAAACTGACGGAAAAAGGATAAAGACATGACAATCCGCAATAAACAAAAAACCCGAAAGGAACGAACATGAGATCCCTTGATATCGGTGCAACGGGCATGCTGGCCCAGCAAATGAATGTCGATGTGATTTCGAACAACATCGCCAATATGACGACGACCGGCCACAAACGGCAACGGGTGGATTTCAAGGATTTGATTTATCAAAACCTGACCCGGCCGGGGGCTCAATCCTCGGATGTCGGGACGATCGTCCCCTCTGGCTTGCAGCTGGGTCTGGGGGTCCGGATCGGCTCCGTCTACCGGATTCACGAGCAAGGATCACTTCAGATTACCGACAACCCGCTGGATCTCGCTTTGACCGGCGACGGTTTCTTTCAGATCACATTGCCGAGCGGCGACACGGCCTATACGCGCTCGGGTGTCTTTCAAACCAACCAGGACGGCGAAATCGTCACGACCCAGGGCTATCAACTGGATCCGAACATCGTCGTCCCGCAAAACACGATTTCCGTCGAAGTCAACGAAACCGGGGAAGTCTTCGCCCAGATCAGCGGGCAAACCGCGCTTCAAAATCTGGGTCAGATACAGCTGGCCACCTTCGTGAACCCGGCCGGCCTCGAGGCCGTCGGCGATAATCTGTTTTTAGAGACCGAAGGCTCCGGCGCGCCGATCATCGGCAATCCCGGGGACGAGAATTTTGCCACAGTGCGGCAAGGCGCCCTTGAAAACTCGAACGTAAACGTTGTCGAGGAAATCACGCGCCTGATCACCGCGCAACGTGCTTATGAAATGAACTCGAACGTCATCACCACCAGCGACGAGATGCTCCAAACCGTCACGCAGTTACGATAACAGAATAAGGAGACCGCGCCATGAGCCTTTCAAAGATCATTGACATCACGATCCGCTCCGTTGCCTTCTTTCTGGCCCTGACATGCGGGATTGTCTTTCTGTTTGCGGGGGCCCGGGCGGCGCTCGCGGCTTCGCTGAAGCCATCGGCGCTTGTAACGGCGGACGTCTTTACGGTCGGCGATCTGTTCAGCGGACTCGAGCCCCATAAGGCCGCCTACGTGTTGGGTCCCTCGCCCTTGCCGGGGCGGGAATTGACCCTTGACGCGCGCGCGCTGATGCAAGTCGCGGCAGCGCTGGAGCTGTCGTGGCGACCCGTAAGCGGATCGGATCGGATCACCATCCGGAGGGATGCAACCTTGGTCGATTCAGACATGATCGAACGCGCGCTGCGCGATGCCCTGGAAGCCCGCGGAATGGAATCCGGTTTTTCCCTCAGCTTCGCCGACGGAAACCCGCCGACTCTGGTCTTGCCCCCCGATACGCCCCCGCGCGTCTCCGTGGCTTCCCTCGATTTTGATCTGGAAAAGGGTTTTTTCAAGGCAACTCTCGCCGCCCCGTCCGCTGATCAAACGCTGGCGGAGCAAACGGTCGTTGGAAAAATTCGCCGGACAGTCTCTGTTCCCGTTCTGAAGGCGCCTTTGCGAAACGGCGAGATTATCGGCCCCGCCGATCTTTCCTGGCTCGAAATGGACGCCAGCCGGGTCCAACACGACATCCTGTTAAAAGAAGAAAATCTTCTGGGTCTGACCCCCCGTCTTTCTCTCACGCCCGGTAAGCCCGTCCGGGATTCTGACGTCATGCCGCCACAGATCGTAGCACGCGGAGATACGGTCACGATCGTGTACGAAAACGGCCCGCTTATCCTGAGCAGCAAAGGAAAAGCCCTGGAAAACGGCGCGAAGGACGACACGATCCGGGTCGTCAATATCGCCAGCAACCGTTCTTTGGAAGCGATCGTCAACGCCGACGGAACCGTCCGGGCTCAATAAAAAGAATAAAGAAGGAGCACGCCCATGCCAGCACATATCATCCACAAGCACAAGCAAAACCCTTCCCTTCGGGCGCTTGGTCTTGCCTTGCTTGCCGCCACGGCTTTAAGCGGCTGTACCGCTGCGGACCGCATCGCCAATATCGGTCAGCCGCCCACAATGGCGGAGATTGAAAATCCGCAGCTCTCCCCGGATTACAAACCGGTCAGCATGCCCATGCCCGCCCCGCAAGCCGTCCAGAAGCAGCCTAATTCGCTATGGGCGTCGAACCGCAAGAACTTTTTCAAAGACCAGCGGGCCAGCGACGTGGGCGATATTTTAACCGTCTTGGTGGACATCGACGAAAAGGCAGAACTCGACAACGAAACGGAGCGCAAACGGAGCAGTTCGGAAAATGCAGGCCTCGGCGGATTCCTGGGCTATGAGAATTCGCTCGGCGCGATCTTGCCGGAATCTGTCGACCCCACGAACCTTGTCGGGACGGACGCGGATTCGGCGCATAAGGGCGAGGGAACGATCGACCGGCAGGAAAAGATCGAAGTTCAGCTGGCGGCTCTTGTCACCCAGATTTTACCCAACGGCAACATGGTTATTCACGGCAAACAGGAAATCCGGGTGAATTTCGAAAAACGGGTTTTACAAATCGACGGCGTCATCCGACCTGAAGACATCTCCATCGACAACACCGTCCGTCATAATCAGGTCGCCGAAGCCCGGGTCGTCTATGGCGGCGAAGGCCAGATCACCGATGTCCAGCAACCTCGTTACGGCCAGCAGCTCTACGACATCGTTTTCCCGTTTTAATTATGACCGGATCCGTTATTCGTAATACGTCTCCCGGCCGGACAGGATATCCTCCTCGGCTTGCCGGATGACATCCTGCATGACCGCGGCGTAAAGCGTCTTGCCGGCTTCCGTAAACAGCGTTTCGCCGAGCTGTTCGCGCAAAAACGCCAAAACCACCTTCGGCCCGGCGGAGCGCATTTGACGCTCGTCCATGAATTTGATCGTCTCGCGGATTGTCCATTCATAGCTCATCCCCGCGGAAGACGCGATATCGGCCTCGTGCAAAAACATGGCCAACATCACGAGGCGGGGATTGTCTTCGTAACGGCGGAGCTTTCCCATCATCATCAGGGAAACGTCTTCCGCGTACCCGTCCCAGAAATAATGTTTGTAAATTTTCTTCATCCGCAGACAGGGGCTGTTTTCCCCCGCGAAAAAAGTGATGTCGGTGCAAAATACGATGGTTTCGATCGCGCCGATCATATCCTCTTCCAGCCCCAAAGCAACGAAATAAGGACGGGCGATGTCGCAAGAGCGCTGTTCCAGATAGCCGGGGGTATAGACGCCGTCCCGGACGTTGTCCCCGCCCGTATGACCCAGATCGTGAATACAGGCCGCGATCAGCAAGACGATCATGTCGCGCGCGGACAGCCCGTCCGGCGTTCCGGTAAAAAGCTGGTTATGGGTGATCGCCAGCCGGACCGCGTGAAAGAAGACTTTTCGGTAATGCTCGTTCCCGTGATAGGTCTGGTCGTTGGGAATCTCCGCCAAAAAAGCGGCGAGGAAAAGCGCCTTGACGGCGGGGTCCGCGGGATCCATCGCCTCGTGGACGACAACACAGGCCGCAAGCGCGGGCAAAGACGGACCGCCGCCTTCGTCCTCCCACCGGGTGAACAGAGCCGTCGTCCGCGCCCCGAAAGCCGTCAGATCCCGCCCGAACAGAAGGTCCCCGGCCTCGGCCGCACGCGCACAGTCGGAGCGAAAGGCGGGAAGCAACGCGTCAAAAACAGGTTCGAACGCGCCCGGAGATGGAAAAGATTCCTCAGGCACAATCTCCGCGCATAAGCCCCGGAGCCCTGTAAAGAGAGCGTCGCAGGCGTTCTCGGAAAAAAATGGCACGGCGTTTTCCTGGGGCAAGGCCGGATCTCCTTTGTTTCTCTATACCCTACACCGTCCGGAGAGGCAATAAAAGATACGGCGATTCCCCGGTTGCGTCCCTTCCGGGAAAGGCCTACAAAGAAGATGAAACGTAAAATAAGGATTTCATGCCATGACCGACCTCTGGACCCCTGCAAGCTGGCGTGACAAACCGGCCCAACAGCTTCCGACCTATCGTGCCCCCGCAGCGCTCGCGGCCGTAGAGGACCGGCTGCGCACCTTGCCGCCGCTGGTTTTCGCCGGAGAGGCACGAACGCTCAAAGGACAGCTGGCAAACGTCGCGGCCGGACGCGGTTTCCTGTTGCAGGGCGGCGATTGCGCCGAGAGCTTTTCCGAGTTCAGCGCACGTAAGATCCGCGACACCTTCCGTGTGATCCTCCAGATGGCGGTCACGCTGACCTTCGCGGGGGCTTTGCCTGTGGTAAAAATGGGCCGCATGGCGGGACAGTTCGCCAAGCCGCGGTCGGAGGATTTTGAGGAGAAAAACGGGGTCCGCCTGCCCAGCTATCGCGGCGACATCGTCAATTCCCTGGACTTCACGCCCGAAGCTCGCGAACCGGACCCGCAGCGCATGATCGACGCCTATCATCAGGCCGCGGCGACTCTGAATCTGTTGCGCGCCTTTGCCAGCGGCGGATACGCCGATTTGCACGAAGTCCATCGCTGGAATCTCGATTTCGTCGCGGACAGCCCGTTGAAAGAGCGTTACAACACGCTGGCGGCCGAGATCACTAAAACCCTCGCGTTCATGAGCGCTTGCGGAATCACGGGCGAGAAAACGCCGGAAATCGTCAAACAGACCGATTTCTACACCTGTCACGAGGCGTTGCTTCTGCCCTATGAGGAGGCCCTGACCCGGATCGACAGCACGACCGGGGATCCGTACGATTGCTCGGCGCATTTCCTGTGGATCGGCGCGCGCACGCACCAGACCGACGGCGCGCAGATCGAATTCGCCCGCGGTATTCACAACCCGATCGGGCTGAAGGTCGGACCGCACATGGAGACCGATACGTTGTTGCGGCTGGTGGATATTCTCAATCCGCAAAACGAGCCGGGACGCCTGACCCTGATCTCCCGGATGGGGCACGAATCCGTCGACACCCGCCTGCCGCCTCTTGTGCGGGCCATCACACAAGAGGGACGATCCGTCGTCTGGTCTTGCGATCCCATGCACGGCAACGTTTACAAGACCGGAAACGGCTATAAAACCCGGGATTTCGACCATATTCTGGGCGAGATAAAGGGATTTTTTGCCGTTCATAAAGCCGAGGGCACCCACCCGGGCGGGATTCATCTGGAACTGACCGGGCAGGACGTCACCGAATGCACCGGCGGCGCCAAGGAGCTGACCGAAGACCAGCTGCAAGACCGCTACCACACGGCTTGCGACCCGCGCCTGAACGCCAATCAGGCGCTCGAACTGGCGTTTCTGGTCGCGGACGAACTAAAAGACATAAAAAAATAGCTTGCCTATTTTTCTTTTTTCATATAAATATCTTTCTGCACGTTTTTCATAAATAGAAAGAGGGGTAAAAAATGAAACCTACCAATTCGTTTTCACGATTAGCAGCCGCCGCCGTTCTGATCGGCGCGGCAATGACCGGCTGTACCGGTAACCCAGCCCACGACTCAGAAGAAATAGAATCTCCTAGGTGTAAAGGATTCGCACAGGAACAAGCCAGTCTCGTAAAAATACGTAAACATGCATTCAGTAACATGATAAACCAAGCGAGCGATGCTTTCGGATCTGGAAATGATAAGAGAGGTCATGAAATCCTTGATGAAGTGCAAAAATTTGCAAATGATGCAGAGAAAAGAGACCTGGAAATTGACGATGGTCTTAGAGACTGGGGCTGTTCTCCCGGACAATTTGAGCGGAGAGTCGCAGAAATTCTGAACGCCCCACGGCCATAAACGCTTGATCACGAAACGCAGAAAAGCCCCTCTTTCATGGGGGGCTTTTTGAATAGGAACAGGACACCGCCAAAACTGGAAACCAGCCCCTTGCAATCCCGGTTCAAACCCTGTAACCACGGGCCTATGGCCGGAACGGATCAATCGCAAACACACCAGGCAACCGAAAACGCGCCCGTCGTGGTACTCGTCGATCCCCAGATGGGGGAGAATATCGGCGCCGCCGCCCGGGCGATGCTGAATTGTGGCTTGCAGGATCTACGTCTGGTCCGGCCGCGAGACGGCTGGCCGAACGAAAAAGCACAAGCGATGTCCTCCGGCGCTCTGGATCAAATGCCGCCGGTGCAGACCTATGACACGACCGCCGCGGCGCTGGCGGATTGCCAGATCGTTTACGCGACAACGGCCCGCGCCCGCGAAATGGCCAAGCCCGTTTTCAGCGCCCGCGAGACCGCGGCCGACGCACGCACCCACGCAGCCCGTGGCCATCGTGTCGCGTATCTGTTCGGTGCGGAGCGCACGGGGCTGACCAATGACGACGTTGCGCTGGCCCATGCCGTCGTGACTATTCCGCTAAACCCCGCTTTTTCCTCGTTGAATTTGGGGCAAGCGGTGCTTCTGCTGGCCTATGAGTGGAGCCAGGCCACCCCCCTGCCCCACCATTGGCCGCAGGAGACACATATCGTCGCCCCGCACGACCAGTTCGTCGCGCTTTGCGAGCGGCTGGAAAACGATCTGGACGCGCATCATTTCTTCCGCACCGCCGGGCAAAAACCCGTCATGATCCGGAACCTGCGCACGATGCTGGCCCGCGCGATGATGAGCGAACAGGAAATCCGGACTTTTCACGGCATTCTCTCCGCTCTGGCGGGAAAGAAAACGCCGCCCTCCGGAGCCCCACTCTCCCGGAAAGACGCCTGACGCCTTCGCCCGAGAGGAAAAATATAAAAAAGCTTGCCTTCCAAGAAACAATTATGTATAAAAAAGCTCTCACAAAAAACAACAGACGTAATAGAGGAAGACCCATGATAAAATCCCCCTTTTGGGCTGCTTTTGCCCTGCTGATGACATTGGGAACGGCAAACGCCGCAGCCGACGGCGAGACTTGCACCACGTTTGCAGAAAATCACGGGACGGAACTTGCTCACAAAGTAATCGGCCCCCTTCGCGCTTTATTCCGGGTTATTCCGACACAAGCCGAGAACGACACTCCGCCAGCCAGGTCTCCAACACTCGAGGATATGATGGGAGGAAATCTCCCGCCCCAACCCGTCACAGTCGAGGGGTTGAAAATTACGGCTGAGCTCGCAGCTGTCGCATGCGCCACGGGAGCAACGGCGCAAGGCATACTTTACGGGCAATTGGATCCCGAAACAGAGGCAAAAGAGAGGATAAAAATCGAGGGGCAAACCCTTCGCTTATATACTAAGTGTGCGACTGTCTTTGACCAGCTTGCGACGCAACTTGGCGAATCTTTTCCTTATTCTCCCTCTCGGCCTGGGGATTCAGATGATTTCAAGGCAAGAATCGTGAAGACTCTATTCCTGTCCTTGGGAAACGCGTTTGAGAATGCTCAAACAGCTCCATCCGATTGCTTGGACATGTCGGGGCAAAGTTACACGAGAACACTGACCCGGGCTATCGGCCTACAGGCCCCCCGTCCGTAATCGTTATTCTTGCCGTAGAAAACCGTCACCCCGAATTGCCCGTCTCGTGCGGGCAATTCTTTTATGGGGGAATGGCAAAAAGTCTGTCCAGCGTGATCTCGGACAGGGAATAGGGAAAAAGATTTTGCATTCCCCGCCGCCTTCCTTTAGGATTTTCCCGAACCCGTTCAAAGAGAGGCGCCCATGCGTTTTAAAAAAACCGCTCTGTGTCTTGCGACCTTTATGGCGGTGGCCATGCCGAACATGCTTTCGGAGCCACAAACAGTTTCTGAATCATCGACCTCCTCACCCACCGCGGCGCAAACCAGGGATG
>JAGRJZ010000019.1 GCA_020442505.1 Alphaproteobacteria bacterium
CACGATATCCTGCTTGGCGATATGCGCCGCCACTAGAGCGGCCTGTTGTTTCTGATAATCCTTCGACATCTCTTTGGCGTAACCGCCGGACGTTTCGGCTTCTTTAAACTCTTCATTCTCCACAGCGACAAAGGAGGCTCCCAGTGATTCGACCTGTTCCTTGGCCGCCGGGCGCACATCGGTCGCGCTGACCACCGCGCCCAGCCGCCGCGCCGTAGCGATCGCCTGTAGCCCTGCAACGCCCGCGCCCATCACGAAGACCTTCGCCGGCGGAACGGTACCCGCCGCCGTCATCATCATCGGGAACCCCCGATTGAAGTGCGCGGCGGCGTCCAGAACGGCCTTATACCCCGCGAGATTGGCCTGAGAGGATAAGACATCCATGGCCTGCGCGCGGCTGATTCGGGGGACCAGCTCCATCGTCATCGCGTCGATTCCGTTCCCCGCCAGCTTCGCGACCAGATCGGCGTTCTGATAAGGCGCCAGCATGCCGATCAGTAGCGCGCCCTTTTTTATCGCAGCCTGCGCGGAAGAGGCGGGTGCCTGCACGCATAAGACGATATCGGCGTTTTTTAAGGCGTCCGCGGCGGTCTTGACGATTTTCGCACCTGCTTCCTCGTACAAACTGTCGGTGAAGGAGGCTTTCTCGCCCGCGCCGGATTCGATAAGAACGGAGGCGCCCAGCGCGCCATACTTCTTGACGGTCTCGGGACTCGCGGCGACGCGGGATTCATGCTCTGCGGTTTCTTTCAAAACGGCGATGGTCAGGCTCACGGCTTTGGCATCCTTCTTGATTTAAAAACGGGGGTGTGACGGGGCAAACCATGCCCGATCCGGCTCCGTTTGTGAAGACCCTTCCTGACGGAAAATGCGCCGTGAGGCCAAAAAACCGATCGGGCCTTGCGTGCGGGGCGTTTCTTGTTTAGATTCAAGAGACATAAGCGGTGATTCTTTTGTTCCCGTTTTCCGCCTGTTTGATCTTTCTTTCCACGAAGTCGTTCGACATGTCGTATCTAAAAAAAACGTTATTGACCGGCGCGGCGCTTTTGTCTTTGGCAGGGGCGTTTCCTGCGGGGGCTGAATCGCTCCCGGACGCGGTTGCAGCGGCTTTGGAGGGACATCCCGGCATCGCGGCGGCGGTTGCGACACGTGACGTCGCCGGTCAGGAGAAAAGGGAGCAGACGGCCGCTTATTTCCCAACCCTCGATGTGCAGGCGGCCGGCGGCCGTATTTACGGGGACAACGCCACCAGCCGGGGGCTCAGCGTGACCCGCGGGGCGGGGTATTCCTGGTTTGGAGAGGGAAGCGTCACCCTGACGCAAATGATGTTCGACGGGCTGGAAACGCCAAACCGGGTGGACGCTGCCCGGGCGCGCGTTCAGGCGGCCGATTTCGATGTTGTCGATGCCCGTGAACGGCTGGCTCTGCGTGCCGTTCTGGCTTATCTCGACGTGGTGCGCGGACGGGAAATCGCGGCGGCCATGGCGTCTCATCAACAGACGATGGAGTCGTATCTCTCCCGCATTCGCAAGATGATCTCTGATGGCGGAGCCGATGAATCCATGGGGGTGCAAGCCGCCGACATCACGATGCAACTGCGGAACAGCCTGACCGACATAGAGGGTCAGCTGCGCAAGAGCGGCGCCGAATATGCCGAGGTGACCGGAGGAGATCCGGCCCCGGATATGGCCCGCCCGGATTTTCCGCGGGCTGCTTTGCCGGAAACGGCCGCCGTCGGGATTGAGCGGGCCTTCCGCAAAAACCCCTTGATCGGGTCCGCCGTTCTAGAAGAAGCCGCTTTTTCTCATGATAAGGCCGCCGAACGGGCGACACTTTATCCCGATTTGAATACGGAGTTGTCCTATCTGAAACGGGATCAGGCCGATATCATCGGGGGCGAGGTTGTCGACGCGCGCGCCTTGGTCCGCATGAATTGGAATTTTTCGACCGGCGGGGCGCAGATCGCGCGGATCCGTAAGGCCGCATATCAGGAAGCCGTCAGCCGTGCTCAGCGAGAGGAAACCGAGAGGAAAGTCGTTAAAACTGTCGAAGCGGCCTATGCCGATATGGAGACCGCCGCAAGGCGCTTGGCGGTGCTTGACGACCGGGTCGCGTTGAATGAAAAGCTGGTGAAAACCTATCAAGCCCAGTTCGAGGCGGCGAAGGTAAACCTTCTGCAAATGATGCAAGCCGAAAATACGTTGTTTAATACCAAGGTTCAGCATCTAAACGGCCTGTATCGCCATCTTGGCGCGGAATATGCGGCGTTGTCGGCGATCGGGATATTGGAAGAGACGCTGGCCGGGGCGATCGCGCCCGAGTGACCCCTTGCCGGGGATGTTTGTGTGTGACAACACTATCTAAGGTTTATCTGGATGTCCGGTTCTTCTTCCCATGCCGCCGATCCGCTTTTGGATTGCCTCGTGTTCCTGACGGCTCATTACGGCCGGGCGCAATCCGCCGAGGCGATTCGCGCCGGTCTTGCTTACGACGAGCGGGGGATGGGGCCGGATCTTTTTTGCCACGCGGCGAGCCGTCTGGGGTTGAAGACGCATGTCGCCCGGCGGGATCTTGACAAGATTTCTTCCGCGGCGCTGCCGGCGGTTTTAATTCTGGACGCTGATCAGGCCTGCGTTCTGATGGCCGTCGACGTTGACGGGCCTGCGAAAGTGTTTCTGCCCGAGACAGGAACGGAAAAGATCGTCGAATGGGCTGATCTGAAGAAAGCCTATGCCGGCTATGCGATTTACATCCATCCGCGCGCGGCGTTTACGGATCCGCAGGCGCCGCACAGGGACGATGCCGCTCGTCACTGGTTTTGGGGCGTGTTCTGGGATAATAAGGGACTTTACGGACGGGTGTTGCTGGCCGCGATTTTGGTAAATTTATTCGCGCTGGTGAGCCCGATCTACGTGATGAACGTCTATAACCGGGTGATCCCGAACAACGCGATCGAAACCGGCTGGGTTCTGGCGATCGGGGCTCTGACGGCCTTCGTCTTCGATTTCATTATGCGGACCTTGCGCGGTTATTTCATCGATCTGGCGGGTCGAAAGATCGACGTGACCGCGAGCCGCCGGATCTACGACCAGCTTCTGGACATGAAGCTCGCGGGGCGGCCGGCCTCCAGCGGGGCCTTTGCCAATATGCTGCGGGATTTTGATTCCGTTCGGGATTTTATGACCTCCGCGACGTTGACGGGGCTTGTGGACCTGCCCTTTACGCTTTTGTTTTTGTTCGTGATTTACATGCTGGGCGGGCCGATCGCCCTGATGCTGGGGAGCCTGATCGTGTTTGTGATCGGGGCGGGGATGGCGCTGCAGTACCCGCTGAAAATCCTGGTCCGCCGCTCCCTTCATGCGGCAGAAGCCAAGCATGGCTTGCTGGTGTTAACGATCGGTGGGCTGGAAACGGTCAAGGTCATCGGCGCGGACGGACGGCTGCGCGCGCGATACGGAGCTCACGTCGGCGACGCCGCGGCGCAGGCGCAAAAATCCCGTTTTGTCTCCGGGCTGGGGGTGAATATCGCAACGCTGCTCCAGCAAAGCGCCACGATTATCGTTGTGCTGATGGGCAGTTATCTGGTCCGGGATTCGGATTTGACGATGGGGGCGCTGATCGCCTGTGTTTTGCTGGGGGGGCGGGCGATTGCCCCGATCGGCCAGATTGCGAACCTGGTTGCGCGGTATCACGGGGCGCGCTCTTCGCTCAAAACCCTGGACGCGATTATGGCGCTGCCGGTCGAGCGGCCAGCCGGAAAGCGGTTTCTTCATCGTCCGGACCTGAAGGGGAAAGTGATCTTCGAGAACGTGTCGTTCGTCTATCCGGGAACGGACCGAAAGATTTTGGACGGGGTGTCCTTCACGATTCAGCCGGGGGAGAAGGTCGGTCTGGTCGGGCGGGTTGGCTCCGGTAAAAGCACGATCGCGCGGTTGGCGCTGGGGCTGTTCGACCCGGCGGCGGGCACGATCCTGGCCGACGACACGGATTATCGCCAGATAGACCCCGCCGATTTACGGCGGAACATCGCTTATATCGCGCAGGACGTGGTTTTATTCCGCGGGACGATCCGGGACAATATTACTGTCGCCAACCCGCATGCCGGTGAGCAGGACATTCTGACCGCCGCGCAGGCCGCCGGGGTGCATGATTTTGTCTCTCGTCACCCGATGGGCTATGACGCGCCGGTCGGCGAACGGGGTGAGGGGCTTTCCGGCGGGCAGAGGCAGGCCGTCGCGCTGGCCCGGGCGATGCTTCACGAGCCGCGGCTTTTCATCTGCGACGAGCCGACCAACGCCATGGACACACAGGCCGAAGAGGCCTTTACCCGCCATATTCAGGCTCAGAGCAAGGACAAGACCTTGATCTTGATCACCCACCGCCAGAACTTGTTGTCGCTGGTGGATCGGCTGATTTTAGTCGATCAGGGCCGCGTGATTGCCGACGGTCCGCGCGACAAGGTCATCGAGGCGCTGGCCAGGGGCAGGGTGGAGGTACCGGAGTCATGACCCGTGAAACCGAATTCATGTCTGAGCTGGAGGCCGCTTCGCGGGCGAAGCCGCATGTGGCCGCGAATATCTTTCTGGGCGCGATCGCGGCGCTGGTTTTATTTTTTATTCTCTGGGCCAGCCTGTCCCGGGTGGAGGAAATCGTGCAGGGGCAAGGGCAGGTCGTTCCCTCCCACGAGATTCAGGTCGTGCAATCGCTGGAGGGCGGAATTCTGGCGCAGCTTCTGGCGAGGGAAGGCGATCGGGTCGAACAGGGACAGGTGATTCTGCGGATCAGCGACGTTCATTTCGCGGCAGAGGAGGGCGGCGTGGAGGCCAGGTTTGCAAGTCTTCAGGCACGCCGGGCGCGTTTGACGGCCGAAGCGGAGGGCAGAAACTTCGTCCTGCCCGCGGATATCGCCGAAAAGGCTCCGGCTATTGCCGCGAATGAAAAGAAACTCTACGATTCCCGTCAGGCCGAGCTGGAAAACGCGCTGGCGATGATCGCCGACAAGATCGCCGGGATCAACGCCGATATCGCGGAGGCGAGCGCCCATATCAAACGCCTCAAGGATAGCGCCGCCTTGCTTGGCGAAGAGCTGACGATCACGAAAAAGATGGTCGCGCAGCAAGCCGTGCCGAAGCTGGAGGAAATCAGGCTACAACGGGAATTATCCGATGTCTCCGGCCAATTACGGGCTCAGGAGCAAAAGCTGGAAGGCCTGCGGGCCGATCTGGCCGCGGCGGGAAAGGAAACCGGGGATCAGCACGATAAATTCCGTTCTCAGGCGCTGGGTCAGCTGGGCGAAGTGGAGACTGAGATGGCGCAGCTTCAGGAAAGTTTGAAATCCATCGAGGACAGGGTCTTTCGCACGGAGCTGCGCGCGCCGGTCGCCGGGATCGTGAACAATATCGCCGTTCAGACCATCGGCGGGGTGATCGAGCCCGCGCAAAAGCTGGTGGAAATCGTGCCGGTCGATGACGAGCTGAAGATCGTCGCGCGGGTGAAGCCCTCCGACATCGCGTTTTTGAAAACCGGCCAGCCGGTAAAGGTCAAGATCAGTGCCTATGACCCGCAGCGTTACGGCGCACTGGACGGGACTCTCACGCGGATCGGCGCGAATTCCGTAACCGACCGGCAAGATCATGTCTTTTTTGAGATCGAAGTGCGGACCGCGAAAAATCACCTTGGCACGGACGAGGTCCCCCTGCCCATTACGCCCGGGATGGAGGCGACAACCGAGATCATCATCGGCAAGCACACCATCATGGCGTATCTGATGAAGCCGGTTCTGGGTGCGCGGGATAA
>JAGRJZ010000020.1 GCA_020442505.1 Alphaproteobacteria bacterium
TGCCCCTGCGGTTCGGGCAAGAAATTCAAGCACTGCCACGGAAAAATCGGGTAGAGGCTAAGGAGAGCCCGGCCTATCCGTCTGCCCTGCCCGTCAATCGTCCTGCTCGATTTTTTCCGGCGCGATGACACGGACCAGGGTGATCTGATTACGTTGCCGCTTGACCACATCGAATCGAAAACCGAAAAAGGTAAAGCTTTGTCCGGCATCGGGCACCATCTGGGATTCGTGTAAAATCAGTCCGGCCAAAGTCGAGTAGTCTTCGTCGTCTGGCAGATTCCACTCAAAGGCGCGGTTCAAATCGCGAATAGGCACCTGCCCTTCGACCAGATACGTTCCGTCCGTCTGGCAACGTACCCCGGCTACGCGCTCGACATCGTGTTCGTCTTCGATTTCGCCGATAATTTCTTCGACGATGTCCTCCAGCGTGACGACCCCCATAAAGGCCCCGTATTCGTCAACCACCAGCGCGAAATGCTCGCGCCGTTCCCGAAAGGCCTGAAGCTGGTCGTACAGGGTCGTCGTCTCCGGCACGAACCAGGGTTCCGACGCAAGCGCACAAATATCCAGAGTCTCGGGCGTTCCCTTCCCGGCCTGCATTTCCTTGAACAGAGTTTTGACGTGCACGACCCCCACGATGTTGTCCGGGTCGTCCTTCCACAGCGGTAGGCGCGTGTACGGGCTTGCCAGCATCGCGTCAAGCAAAACCGCCGGCGGCTGGGATATGTCCAGCATCATGACGTTTTTCCGGTGGATCATGACTTCCTCGACGTAGACGTCCGCCAGGTCCAGAATCGAGCGCAGCATGGCGCGTTGTTCCTGGACTTCTTCCTCCGGGCCCTGATGCATTTCGATAACGCCGCGCAGCTCCTCGACATTGCTGCCGACCGCGACGACCGAGATATCCACCCCGAACAGCTTCAAAACCGCCCGCACGATAAGGGAGACCATCTCCGTCACGGGCGAGAACAAACGAATCACGATGTTCATCACGGGGGCGATCGCCATCGCCATCCGGTCGGCCGCATGCAAGGCATAGGTCTTGGGCAAGACTTCGGAAAAGATCAGCACCAGCAACGTCATTGCGATCGTCGCGTAGAAAACGCCCGCATCCCCGACCAGCGCGATCAGAACACTGGTCGACAGAGCCGTCGCCAGGATATTCACCAGATTATTCCCCAGCAGCAGCGCCCCGATCATGCGCTCTTTGCGTTCGCGGATTTTATTGACCAGGGCCGCGCGGCGATTGCCTTCCTTTTCCAGCGTATGCATGCGGGCCTGCGACGCCGCGGTCAACGCGGTCTCAGACCCCGAAAAGAAGCCCGACAGGGCCAGCAACACCAATACCGCCAGCGCGGATAACAATAAACCGATTTCCATAGATATTTTTCTCCTTTCCCCTCCCCCTTTTTACAGGAAGACCGGGAAAGACGAAAGCCGGAAAGCTCATGTTCCGACCGCAGGTTTGGAGGTGACGGCGAAGGTCAGGGAATCGTCCTTGACGCCGACTCTGACGCGCGCGCCATCGGTGATGTCTCCCGCCAGGATCATTTCCGCCAGACGGTTTTGCAGCGCCGTTTGAATGGTGCGTTTGAGCGGTCGGGCGCCATAGGCCGGATCATAGCCTTTATCGGCAAGCCAGTCCTTGGCCTGCTTGTCCAGATCGAGGCTGATCCGCCGGTCTTGCAAAAGCCCTCGCAGGGATTGCAGCTGGATATCGACGATCCCGGCCATTTGCGCCCGGCCCAGACGGCGGAAAAGCAAAATTTCGTCCAGCCGGTTCAGAAATTCCGGACGAAAGGCCTTGCGGACCACGTCCATGACCTTGCCGCGGGCGTCTTCGACATCCGCTTCCTCCGCCAGATTGACCAGGTATTCGGCCCCCAGATTCGACGTCATGATCAAAACCGTGTTAGAAAAATCGACCGTGCGTCCCTGCCCGTCGGTCAGACGCCCGTCGTCCAGAACCTGGAGCAGAATATTGAACACATCCGGATGTGCTTTCTCGACTTCATCAAACAAAACAACCTGGTACGGGCGTCTTCTGATGGATTCTGTTAAGGCGCCGCCTTCCTCATACCCGACATAGCCGGGCGGCGCGCCAATCATCCGGGAGACCGCATGCTTTTCCATGTATTCCGACATGTCCAGCCGGA